>NZ_CATKPN010000049.1:0-56875 GCF_949767245.1 Pseudomonas sp. IT-P176 | reverse complement strand
CGCCTAATCCAACACCACCCCAGAGGCCGCCACGCAAGCAAGCTCCATCGCCACAGGCCGCTACAAGGTTGTGTAGATACCTATGGCCATCGCGGGCAAGCCGCAAGCGGGCGCCGCAAGCAGGCGCCGCAAGCGGGCGCCCGCTCTCACATTAATCCAGGTCGTTCGCAGATTATCCATACACCCGCCAAACCTGTGGAGCCCTCAGGCGACGTTGGCTTGTAGTGGGGTGTTGTCGGCCAGGATGCGTTCGATGGCGCCGACCAACAGGCTGTGCAGCAGGCGGTCGCGCTCGCGGGGGGGCAGGGGGTGTTGGCCCAGCCAGCCGGGGGCGCTGTTGAGCAGGGAGGCGATGGTGTGTCCGGCGGCCAGCAGGGCTTGGTCGCCGAGTCGGATCGCGGGGCAGAGCATGCGCATCAGTTGTTGCTCGTAGCGTTGCTGTAACTGACGGACGCGCACTTGCTGGTCATCGTTCAGGCAACTGCTGTCGCGCTCCACCAGGCGAAAGTGCCAGGGCATGTCCTGATGCAGTTTCAGGTGTGCCTGGATCAGCGGCAACAGGCGGTCTTGGGAGGTGCGCGAGCGCCGTTCGATGCGGGTGAGGGTGGCCAGCAGTTCTTCGTAGAATTCTTCGATCAAATCCAGCAGCAGGTGCTGTTTGCTCGGGTAGTGGTGATACAGCGAACCTGGGGTAAGCCCCAGGTACGCCGCCAGTTCACGCATGCCGACCTGGCCAAAGCCCTTGCTGGCGAACAGCTCCAGGGCCTTGTCCCGGCTTTGGGCAAAGCGTGAGCAGCGCTCAGTCGTAGACATGGAAGCCGCGTCCGGTCTTGCGACCCAGGTAGCCGGCCGCGACCATTTCCTTGAGCAACGGGGCCGGGCGGTACTTGCTGTCGTTGAAGCCGTCGTAGAAGGCTTGCATGATCGCCAGCAAGGTATCCAGGCCAATCAGGTCGGCCAGGGCCAACGGGCCGATGGGCTGGTTGCAGCCCAGGCGCATGCCGGCGTCGATGTCTTCGGCACTGGCCAGGCCTTCCTGCAGCACCAGCACTGCTTCGTTGATCATCGGTACCAGGATCCGGTTGACCACAAACCCCGGACGGTTGCCCGCGGTGATCGCGGTCTTGCCCAGGCGCTGGGCCATGTCCAGGGCCAGGGCGTGGGTCGCGTCGCTGGTCTGCAGGCCACGAATCACTTCGATCAGCGCCATCACCGGCACCGGATTGAAGAAGTGCAGGCCGATGAACCGCTCGGGGTGGCTGACGCTGGCCGCCAACTGGGTGATCGACAACGACGAGGTGTTGGAGGCAATCACGCACTCGGCGCTGACCTGGGCCGCAGCTTGTTGCAACAGGCGCAGTTTCAGCTCGAGGTTCTCGGTCGCGGCCTCGATCACCATCTGCACGCCGTGCAGGCTGGCGTAGTCGGTGCTGGTGCGGATCTGCCCCAGGGCCGCGAGTTTCTGTTCCTGGCTCAGGCTGCCCTTGGCTACCTGGCGATCGAGGTTCTTGCCGACGGTGGCCAGGGCCTTTTGCAAGGCGCTCTCGGCGATGTCGATCAGGGTCACCTGCAAGCCTGCCACCGCGCAGACCTGCGCGATGCCGTTGCCCATGGTGCCGGCGCCGATCACGCCGATGTGCTGCAGATTCATGTCGATGTCCTTGCTCATACGCGTTCGAACAGCACGGCGATGCCTTGGCCGCCGCCGATGCACATGGTTGCCAGGGCGTAACGGCCCTGCACGCGGTGCAGTTCGTGAATGGCCTTGGTGGCGATGATCGCGCCGGTAGCGCCTACCGGGTGACCGAGGGAAATCCCCGAACCGTTAGGGTTGACCTTCGCTGGATCGAAGCCCAGTTCCTGCGCCACGGCACAGGCCTGGGCGGCGAACGCTTCGTTGGACTCGATCACGTCCAGGTCAGCCACGGTCAGGCCGGCGCGCTCGAGCACCAGGCGGGTCGCGGGAATCGGCCCCAGGCCCATCATCGACGGCTCGACACCGGCGTGGGCGTAACCCACCAGCCGCGCCATCGGCTTGAGACCTTGTTCCTGCACGACTTTGCCGGTGGCCATGATCAGTGCGCCGGCACCGTCGTTGAGGCCCGAGGCGTTGCCGGCGGTGACGCTGCCGTCTTTCTTGAATGCCGGCTTCATGCGCTCCAGCTGTTCGCTGCTGACGTCGCCGCGCACGTGTTCATCGGTGGCAAAGGTCACGGTGCCTTTGCGGGTAGCGATCTCGATCGGCACGATCTGCCCCGCGAAACGCCCTTCGGCGATGGCGTGGGCAGCGCGCTGCTGGCTGAGCAGGGCCAGTTGGTCCTGGGCCTGGCGACTGATGCCGAAATGCTCGGCGATGTTCTCCGCGGTGATGCCCATATGGATCCCGGCGAATGGGTCATGCAAGGCGCCGAGCATGTAGTCGATGCCCTGGATATCGCCCATGCGCGCGCCCCAACGTGCCTGCGGCAGCAGGTAGGCGCCACGGCTCATGGATTCCACGCCACCGGCCATTGCCGCGCCGGCGTCACCGAGCATCAGGCTCTGGGCGGCACTGACGATTGCTTGCAGGCCGGAACCGCACAGGCGGTTGACGTTGAAGGCCGGGGTTTCCTTGGACAGGCCGGCGTTCATCGAAATCACCCGGGAGATGTAAGCGTCGCGGGCTTCGGTCGGGATCACGTGGCCCATCACGGTGTGGCCGATGTGCTCGGGGGCCAGGCCCGAGCGCTCGATGGCGGCGCGGCACACGGCGGTGCCCAGGTCGATCGGCGAAACGTCCTTGAGGGAACCACCAAAACCACCGATGGCGGAACGGACGGCGCTGAGGACAAAAATATCGGAAGGCTTCATGAATGTTCCCTGGGTATCGTGGGCAGCGCGCGGCTCACGTAATATGGGCGGCGCTGGAGGAGGCTGGTTTATGGCGCTGAGTCTAGAGTCAGCCGCGCCGCGGCGCCTATGCCAAAACTGCGCAAGGGTGGTGGCGTTTTTTGCCATGTTCAGATGATCGGGAGCCAGGGAAATACATGCGGGAGACGGATTCGGTAGCGGTGTACTTCGTGTACCCGATGATCCAGGCCTTGCGCGCGGACCCACAGCGCCTGCACGCGGTGCTGCGCCAAGTGGGGATCGATCCGCAACTGCTGGAGCAGCCGGCGGCGCGGGTCCCGGCCTCGGCGTTTGCCGCGTTGTGGCTGGCGCAGATTGGTGAGTTGCAGGACGAGTTCTTCGGCCTCGATTCCCACGGCATGCCACCCGGCAGCTTCGCCCTGATCTGCCGGGCGCTGATCCAGGAGCCGACCCTGGAAAAAGCCATGCGCCAGTGCCTGGCCAACTTTGCCCTGTTCCTGCGGGACTTTCGCGGCACCCTGACGGTGCGCGGCAAACGCGCGCTGATCAGCCTGCAGACCCAGGCGCACAGCGTTGAGCTGGCGCGTTTTGGTGAAGAGACCTTCCTGGTGCTGATGATCAGCCTGCTGTGCTGGCTGGGCGGACGACGGATCGCCATCGACCGCGCCGACTTCCAGCACCCGCGTCTGTCCCTGGACGACGATGCCTTGCTCTGGGGCGCCAACCTGACCTTTGGCGCGGCACGCACGCAAATCGAGTTCGACAGCCGCTTCCTGCAACTGCCGGTGACCCAGGACCTGGCGTCGCTCAAGGCGTTTTTGCGCAGTGCCCCGCAATGGCTGGTGATTCGCTTCCGCAACCAGCACGGCCTGGCGGCGCAGGTCCATCAGCGGCTGCGCAACAGCGATTACAGCCAATGGCCGACCCTGGAAGCCTTTGCCCGCGAGCAACACCTGAGCCCCAGCACCGTGCGGCGCAAGCTCGAGCGCGAAGGCTGTGCGTTCCAGGAGATCAAGGACGAAGTGCGCCGCGCGGTGGCGATCGAACAATTGCGCCGCACCCAGGCCAGCATCACCACGATTGCCGAGCAGATCGGCTTCCAGGAGCCCAGCGCGTTTCACCGCGCCTTCAAGAAGTGGACGGGGGAAAGCCCGGGGCGTTATCGGGCACGGTTCCAGGGTGCGCAGGCATTGCCGGCGGTGGACGAGCATGACCGGTGATCGTCTCGGCTGAGTAATCCAGCATGCCCTGGGCGTTGTTCAACTACTGTTGAAAGTCGCCATGATTGGGGAGTGCCTGTGATGAATAACGTGATTGCCGATCTGATTCTGCACAACGGTCGCCTGCACACAGTGGATCGGGCCAAGCCCCGGGCCAGCGCGGTGGCGATCAAGGACGGGCGGTTCGTGGTGGTCGGCAACGACGCCCAGGCCATGGCCCTGCGCGGCGCGGGCACCCAGGTGGTCGACCTGCTGGGGCGCACGGTGATCCCCGGGCTCAACGACTCGCACTTGCACTTGATCCGTGGCGGCCTGAACTACAACCTGGAATTGCGTTGGGAAGGGGTGCCGTCGCTGGTGGACGCCTTGCGCCTGCTCAAGGACCAGGCCGAACGCACACCCGCCCCGCAGTGGGTACGGGTGGTGGGTGGCTGGAACGAATTCCAGTTCGCCGAAAAACGCCTGCCGACCCTCGACGAATTGAACAGGGCCGCCCCCGATACGCCGGTGTTTGTCTTGCACCTCTACGACCGCGCCTTGCTCAACCGCGCGGCCTTGCGGGTGGTGGGCTACGACCGCAATACGCCGAACCCGCCCGGCGGCGAGATCGTGCGTGACGCCAATGGCGAGCCGAGCGGCATGCTGGTGGCCCGGCCCAACGCGATGATCCTCTATTCGACCCTGGCCAAGGGGCCGAAACTGCCGCTGGAATACCAGCTCAACTCGACCCGCCAGTTCATGCGTGAACTCAACCGCCTCGGGGTCACCAGCGCGATCGATGCCGGCGGTGGTTTCCAGAACTACCCGGACGACTACGCGGTGATCAACGAGCTGGCGGCCAAGGATCAACTGACCATCCGCATCGCCTATAACCTGTTCACCCAGAAACCCAAGGAGGAGCTCAACGACTTCAAACACTGGACCGCCAGCGTCAGCCTGCACCAGGGCGATGATTACATGCGCCACAACGGCGCCGGGGAAATGCTGGTGTTTTCGGCGGCGGATTTCGAGGACTTCCTCGAACCGCGCCCGGACCTGCCCTTGACCATGGAGCAGGAGCTGGAGCCGGTGGTGCGGCATCTGGTGGAGCAACGTTGGCCGTTTCGCCTGCACGCCACCTACGACGAATCGATATCGCGCATGCTCGACGTGTTCGAGAAGGTCAATCGGGATATACCGTTCAATGGCTTGCCATGGTTCTTCGATCACGCCGAAACCATCAGCCCGAAAAACATCGAGCGGGTGCGGGCGCTCGGCGGCGGCATCGCGATCCAGGATCGCATGGCGTTCCAGGGCGAGTACTTCGTCGAACGCTACGGCGCCAAGGCCGCCGAGCTGACCCCGCCGATCCAGCGCATGCTCGCCGAGGGCGTGCCAGTGGGGGCGGGCACCGATGCCACGCGGGTGTCGAGCTACAACCCCTGGACCTCGCTGTACTGGATGGTCAGCGGGCGCACGGTGGGCGGGCTGGCGCTGTACCCGCAAGGGCTGCCCCGGGACACCGCGCTGGAACTGTACACCCACGGCAGTGCCTGGTTCTCCTCGGAACAGGGCAAGAAAGGCCAGATCAAGGTCGGGCAACTGGCGGACCTGGTGGCGCTGACGGCGGACTATTTCACGGTCGAGGACGAGGCGATCAAGTGGATCGAGTCGCTGCTGACGGTGGTCGGCGGCAAGGTGGTGCACGCGGCGGGGGATTTTCAGCGGCTCGCGCCACCCACCTTGCCGGTGACCCCGGACTGGTCGCCGGTGGTCAAGGTCCCGGGGCATTGGCGCCCGGCTGCGCCGCTGCAGGCCCAGGTGCACCAGTGCCGCGGACCTTGTGGCGTGCATGCCCATGGTCACCAGCGCGCGCGGCTGTCGAACGTCCCGGTGAGTGATTTCCAGGGATTCTGGGGCGCCTTCGGTTGTTCGTGTTTTGCCTTTTGAGGGCTGGCCGGCGATTGCGTTAATGAAAATTATGCTGTAGTTTTTCATGAAATTATAAAAACATAATTTCATGGGTAGACAGATGTTTCAGCAATCCACACAACATGTCGCCAGCTACTACGCCCACAGTTGCGCCGATCGATTGCTGGAACGACCGGTGTTTGCGGGCGAGCAGGACACCGAGGTGGTGATCATCGGTGCCGGTTTCAGCGGCCTGCACACCGCGTTGCGCCTGGCCCTGGCCGGCAAGCGCGTGACGGTGCTGGAAGCCAGCCGGGTGGCCTGGGCCGCGTCCGGACGCAATGGCGGCCAGGCGATTCTCGGCTGGTCCTGCGACATGCCGCCCCTGGAAGCGGCGCTCGGTCATGAGCGCGCGCGCCGCCTGTGGGACAGCATGCGCTGGGCCGCCCGGGAGTTGCGTGAACTGCCGGCCCGCCACGGTTTCGACTGTGACTATCGCCCCGGACATTTGTGGACCTCGGTCATGCCGCGGCGGGTCAGCCTGTTGACCGAGTGGCAGCACGAGGCCAGCCACAAGTGGGGTCACGATGGCCTGCAATTCATCCCCCGCGAACAGTTGCCGCAGTGGGTCGCCAGTGAGCGTTACCAGGCCGGGTTGTTCGATCCCGAAGGCGGGCACCTCAACCCGTTGAAACTGGCCCTGGGCCTGGCCGCCACCATCGAAAGCGCAGGCGGTCGCATCTACGAGCAAAGCAAGGCCCTGAGCTACCGCCAGGTGGGCGATCGTTACGTGGTTGAGACTGAGCAGGGTAGCCTGCGCGCCGATGTGCTGGTGCTGGCCTGCAATGCCTACCTCGATCGACTCGATCCGCAGTTGGCCAGTTGCGTGTTGCCGGTGGGCACCTACCAGGTCGCCACCGCGCCGCTGGCGCCGGCACTGGCCAGGGCGTTGCTGCCGGGCAATGTGTGCGTCACCGACAACCAGTTTGTCCTCGATTACTTTCGTCGTACCCCGGACCACCGCCTGCTGTTCGGTGGCGGCTGCACCTACCTGGGCGGCATGCCCAGGGACATCGGCGCGGCAACCCGGCCGTTTCTCGAGCGGGTGTTCCCGCAGTTGCAGGGCGTCGAGCTGGAGTACGCGTGGGGCGGGCACATCGACCTGACCCTCAAGCGCACCCCGGACATCGGCCGGCGCGGCGATCTCTACTGGCTGCAGGGCTATTCGGGACACGGCGTGTTGCCAACCCTGGCCGCCGCCCGCGCGGTATCGGCAGCCGTCCTCGGCCAGGCCGACGAATTGGCCCTGTACCAGGGCCTGCAAAACGACAGTTTTCCCGGCGGCAAATACCTGGCCGCGCCGCTGGAAGCCATCGGCAAGGCCTGGTACCGACTGCGCGACAGCATTTGATCAATCCTCTTCCGGAATTCCAGGCATGAACAAGCAAGAAGAAATTGCCGCGCTGGCGATCCTGATCCACGACCTGCGCAAGCACAAGAAATTCACCCTCAAGGAGCTGGCGGACAAGATCGAGCGTTCCGTGGGTTTCCTTTCGCAAGTCGAGCGTGGCCTGTCCCGCCCGACCGTGGCTGACCTGACGGCGATCAGCGAGACCCTGGGGGTGCCGACCACCTATTTCTACAGCCTGCCCAAGCCCAAGGTCCTGCCGTGGGTCACCCGGCCGGATGAGCGCCGCACCCTGTACTACGCCAACGGCATCACCGACATCCTGGTCTCGCCGAAAATGCGCGCCACCTTCTCGATGCTCGAAAGCCGCCTGGAGGCCGGGGCCAACAGTGGTGAGCGGCACCTGAGCGACAGCTCGGAGCAGGGCGGCTACGTGCTCGAAGGCGAGTTGACCCTGTGGCTGGACGAGGACGACGAGCCCGTCACCTTGCTGGCCGGCGACAGTTTCCAGCTCGACAGCCACACCCGCTGCCGCTACGGCAACCTCACTGACCAACTCACGCGCGTGCTGTGGGTTTACACCTGATCACTACAACGGGAACCTTGAAGATGGACGCTGCCTGCTCTGATCTGTTGGCCGAAGTACGGGCTTTTCGCCAACGCTACCCTGAGGTGCGTTATGTCGACCTCATCTCCCTGGACATTCCGGGGCACTTCTACGGTAAGCGCTATCCGATCGACATGCTGGAAAAAGTCGCCGCCGGCACGGCCCTCAAGTTGCCGCAGAACTGCGTGCTACTGGGTGTGCAGGGTGGCCTGTTCAAGATCGGTGACTACTGCTTCCACGACGGCGACCCGGATGCCGTGCGGCGCCTGGTACCGGGCACACTCAAACCCGTGACCTGGGAGTCCCAGCCCTTGGGGCAGATGCTGATCACCTCCGACGGCACCGCCAAGCCCATCGAATTCGAACCCCGGGAAGTCCTCGCCCAGGTGCTGCAGCGCCTGCGCGGCAAAGGCATTCACCCGGTGGTGGCCTTCGAGCTGGAGTTCTACCTGTTCGACAAGCAACTGCGTGACGGCCTGCCGCAGTTCCCCCGCGACGGCCTGACCGACGACACCGACGATCAACCGAACATGCACATCGAGCGCCTGTCGCGTTTCTCCCCGGTACTCGATGAAATGGTCGAGGCCGCCCGCATCCAGGGCATCGACACCACGGTGATCACCGCTGAACTGGGCCCAGGCCAGTTCGAAATCAACTTCGGCCACCTTGACGACGGCCTGCAAGCCGCTGACTGGGCCGCACTGTTCTGCCGCAGCACCCGGGGCGTGGCCCTCAAGCACGGCTATCGCGCCAGCTTCATGGCCAAGCCGTACCTGCAACATCCCGGCAGCGGCATGCATGTGCACGTCAGCCTGTACGACGTCGCTGGCCAGAACCTGCTGGCGGCCAACCAGCAACAGGCCCTGCGCCATGCCGTCGCCGGCTGCCTGGAACTGCTGCCGCACTGCATGCCGATCTTCGCCCCCAACCAGAACGCCTACCGCCGCCTGGGCGGCACCGTCAACGCGGCCACCCGCGCCAGTTGGGGCTTCGAGGACCGCGACGCCTGCGTGCGCATCCCTGAATCCGACGCCAAGAACCTGCGCATCGAACACCGCCTGGCCGGTGCCGACGCCAACCCCTATCTGGTACTGGCCGCGATCCTGGTCGGCCTGGAGCAGGGTCTGGACGCTGGCCGCGAACCCATCCCGCCGCTCAACGAAGACCGCAACAGTGGCATCGACTTCCCCTTGGACATGCTCGAGGCCGTACGCCAGATGCAACACCAGCCACAACTGCGCGAAGGGCTGGGCGCCGAGTTCGTCGACGTCTACTGCGAAAACAAGCGCCAGGACCACTTGGCCTTCCAACAGGAAATAAGCGCACGGGAATACCGCTGGTACCTATAATCACCCCCTGGCCCGGCTCGCCCCGGGCCAGGGAATTGAAAACCTTGATATTTTTTACTTTGCGTCCTTGACAGGACATCGGAAGCAGTCCAGAATTGCGTCCATTCCTGCTTAGGGAACGAGAAAAACCCTTTAGATTTCAAAGGGTTGGGAGTAGATGAAAATCTAGTTTCCTTCTCCAGTTTGTTTGCGTTTGGTGTTGTTTTTCAGGCATCCGACGTTTGAGGCCGAGTAGCAAAATGGTTATGCAGTGGATTGCAAATCCACCTACGCCGGTTCGATTCCGACCTCGGCCTCCACTATAAATAGCCCTGTAGATCAACGATCTACAGGGCTTTTTTATTTAAGCTGGTGCGCAATGTTTTGTCCTGGATTTGCCTTGGATGAACTTGCTTAGCAGGGTAGGGGTGTATATATTTCCTCCCCTGTCGCACTAGTAGCAAAAACGACTGGTTGGCTTCAAGTCGTGATTGACCGCTACACCGCGCTACCGCCCGAATGGCGAAACTGGTAGACGCATGGGACTTAAAATCCCCCGCTCGTAAGGGCGTGCCGGTTCGATTCCGGCTTCGGGCACCATATATATCAAGGGCTTGCGGGATTTTATCGCGCAGGCCCTTGTTCGTTTCTGGTCCGCAATTACTGGATTGGTCCGCAATTCCCGCCACTCGTCACCTGGCGGGTGTCACCTTCATGCCTTTGCGCATTCTGATGTATTGCTCAGTCATCCCTACGGTTGTATGCCCCAATTGATCGCGGGCTTCGCGTATGTTGCCTGTTGATTCCTCCTTATCTGTTGCTGCGAGAAAATGCGGGCGGGAAATCCCAAAGGAGCTTGATTCAAGGTATACCTGAAGCTGTGAACATATCCTGTCAAAAGCGCCAGGTGGCTCCGCCGCCAATGATGTGCAGGGCCGAATTGCGATAGGTGCCTGAAAGTGTGTCTCCCGAGCGTGATTTGGTTTGTTCGACGTCCATGTCACCCATCCAGACCAGGGTGTAGGCCGCATGCAAGTCCAACCCCTCATCGACCTTGTAGTTGACCCCGGTGGCCAAGCGCCAGGCTTCCCCCATGGGGTTGTCCACGGTGCGATCCTTGTCGTCCACCGCCGAGCTGTCATAGCCAAGACCCATGCTCCAGCGCAGCTTTGAGGTCGCCTGGTATTGCGCCCCGACAGAAGCATGCCAGGTGTCTTTGTATTGGCGGTCGGCAGTACGGCTGACGTCGGCGGCATTGGCGTCGACCTCTACACCGATGTCGCCGAACTCGCTCCAGTCCTGCCAGCCGAGACTGCCCAGCAACTTCCATTGCGGGTCGAGATCGTGCGCGATGCTGAGTAGCACAGTCTGTGGCACCGACATGTCCAGCTCCAGGGAGTCGACATCCAGACGACGCAAAGCGGCGTTGGTGATTGGATTGTCGACCTTGCGCACGCTCGGACTGTCCTTGAATTCCAGATCGATCTTGCTGGTGTAGGCGAGGCCAATCTGGGTGCGTTCGCTCAATCTGTAGAGCAAGCCGAGATTGACCCCTGTGCCGACATCGGTGTCCTTGTACTCAAGCTGGCCATCAGGAGTATCACGCAACCCGAGCAGGTTGTTGTTGATCGCTGTCTCGTTACGGTAATAGGCATACATGATACGAGGGCCAATGCCGATGGACAGGTCATCGGTGAACTTGTGCGCCAACGTGGGCTGGAAGGACATGCCGATGATTGCAGCCTCCTGGTTGAAATAACGGCCGGTCCAATCATCGTCGTAATCCAGGGCCAACCCGAAGTTGCCGTACATGCCGAAGCCGACGGCCGTGCGCTCATCAATCTGATGGCTGATAAACAAGCTGGCGCCTGGCAGGTATTGCAGGGCATTGCCGCCTTCATTGCCGTCGAACTGGTTGTTACCGTCGCGAGAGAAACCCAGGTCGCCAAGAATGACCTGCGCATTGGCGCTGATCTGGGTGCCCGCCAGTTCAGTGAGACCGGCCGGGTTGCTCATCAGCACGCTGGGGTCTGTCGCCAGCGCAGCGGCACCCGCGTTGGCCAGGCCGTTACCTTCCTGTCCAGCCTCGTAAATCAGGATGCCACCGGCCCAGGCATTACCAGTGAGCAGACTCAAGCTAAAAGCCAATGCAGATAAGCGAAACCGGGGAGTCTGGTCGTTTCGATACATAGCGCGTCCTCTGCGAGACCCTCAGGCACGAAGGGAAGGTCTGTTACCAAATTTCTCTATACCAACGGGAAAACGACCAACAGGACTGCGCTTACCTCACAGAACGCGTCATGTGCTGCAGAGAGATTTCGTCAGGCAATCCTGTTGGTCGGATTAGGGCATTACTTGGTTTTTAGCTGTTTGTACGACCTGACGATGTCTTGCGCCCAGACATCGAGCACCGCCTTGAAGTCTTTGGCTTGCACCACCTCTGAGGAATTTTCCAGATCAGTCCCCGCACCTTTGCGAACCATTTTGGCAACTACCTTGTTGTCGCCACCATCGAGAAACGCGGCTTCTGTGGCCAGGCTGGTGTCCCGATCGCGGATGCCGGTCGCCGCACTGACTCCGGCAGCGACCAGGGCGATCGGGATAATCTCGTAAGGGCGCAGCCCCTTGGTTTTGGCGCTGACGGCCGTGATGGCCGGTCGCACGACCAATACACCTGGCCCGGGGCCGGTGGCGAGCGGAAGCTCTCTGGAAAAGGCATTTTTCAAGGTTTGATCGTAGTACTGAGTAATGCCATTAAGGGTGCTCTGGGGAATTTTCTCGGTTGCCATCTTCATAAAAGCTCCAGAGGGATCTGTGAAGGCAAAACAAGTGTCGTCGGCAAGTCAGAATGACGGCAGCTTTTGAAGCGCTGCCGCCTTCTGAGAACGTGTTTTATGGGGGGCAAAACCCCCTTAAAAGTTGATGTGTTACGGCGTCACGATGTTGAACCAGAAATCGAAGTTGTCCATGTAGGACACCAGTTCCTCGAG
The DNA here is from genome assembly GCF_949767245.1 of Pseudomonas sp. IT-P176. Lineage (NCBI taxonomy): Bacteria > Pseudomonadati > Pseudomonadota > Gammaproteobacteria > Pseudomonadales > Pseudomonadaceae > Pseudomonas > Pseudomonas sp. IT-P176. The sequence continues at coordinate 44,582 of NZ_CATKPN010000049.1, read as the reverse complement.
CTTGCCTTGCGCCCCGTCGATCTTGATATCACCCGAGGCCATCGCATCTTTCAGTGAGGTCTCTTTCAACACGATTTTGTTCAGCGTGTCGCGGGTCAGGGTGACCTTCGCATCGGCATCCTTGGCTTCAACGCCTTCGGTGTGGTTGAGCACGCCATTCTCCATCTCCAACGAATATTTCTGCTTGAGGTCGGTGAAGTCGAAGTTGAGCGATAGGCGTTTGCCTTCGGCTTTTGGCCCGTTCAAGCGCATGGCCAGGAAGTCAAAGAACAAATCCAGATCCATCGCCCGCACGGTATCTGGGCTGGCCGTATCCGGGGTCGGCAGCTTCATCACCCCTTCACGTAGTTCCTTGGCACCGGTGAGGTAGAAATTGCGCCATGGCCCGCTTTCGGCCTGGTAACCCAATTGCTCCAAGGTATCGGCTTGCAGGTTCTTCGCCGCCTGGTTGTTCGGATTGGCGAACACCACATGGTTGACCACCTCGGCAACCCAGCGATATTCGCCTTTGTCGAAGTACTCCTTGGCTTTTTTGAGCACGGCCTCTTCGCCACCCATCATCTCGACGTAATGTTTGCCACCTTCCTCCGGTGGCAGCTCATGCAATTGCGCCGGGTTGCCGGTAAACCAGCCCAGATACAACACATAGGTGGCCTTGACGTTGTGGTTCACCGAACCGTAGTAGCCACGGTTGGAGAATTTGTTCGCGATCGTTTTGGGCAGTTTGAACTGCTCTGCGATCTCGACCATGGTGTAGCCCTTGTTGATCATCCGCAGGGTTTCATCGTTGATGTAGCGGTACATGTCGCGCTGCGAGGACAGTTGCTCGCGCACCTCCTTGTTGCCCCAGACTGGCCAGTGGTGCATGGCATACATCACCTGGACATCGTCGCCCCACAGCTTGAGCGCCTCGTTGAGGTATTTTGACCAGGGCAGTGGTTCGCGGATCTTCGCGCCGCGCAACGAGTAGGTGTTGTGCAGGGTGTGGGTGGAGTCTTCGGCGGTGTTGAGCGCTTTCTTCTCCTTGATGTAATAGAGCATTTCGGCCGGCGCTTCACTGCCTGGCGCATACAGGAACTGATAGGTCAGGCCGTCAATGACATGGGTTTCGCCAGTGGTCTTGATGATGTCGGTTGGTGGGATCAGCGTCACTGTGCCCGCTGAGGTGGTGGTGCCCAGTCCTGCACCCAACTGACCGGTCGGAGCGGGAGGCAGTAGGTTGCCGTACATGTAGCTGGCACGACGACTCATGGCCGTGCCTGCCATGACGTTTTCGGCAACTGCGTGCTCAATGAATCCAAGGGGGGCATAAACCTTCACCTTGCCGGCTTTCACATCTTCTTCATTGATTACACCGCGCACACCACCGTAGTGGTCAACGTGACTGTGGGTGTAAATCACCGCCACGACGGGTTTTTTTGGTCGATGCTGGTAGTAGAGATCGAGTGCTGCCTTCGCGGTTTCGGCGGAAATCAGTGGGTCGAAGATGGTAATGCCGTCCTTGCCCTCGACGATGGTCATGTTCGATAGGTCGTAGTTGCGAACCTGATAAATACCGTCGGTAACCTCGAACAGGCCGGAGATGTTGATCAGTTGGGACTGCCGCCAGAGACTGGGGTTAGTGGTGTCCGGAGCGTCCTCACCTTCTTTGATGAATGAGTATTTCGCCGGGTCCCAGATCACATTGCCCGACGCACCTTTGATGACCGTCGACGGTAGGGGCGCAATGAAGCCTTTGTGCGCCAGCTCGAAGGATGTCTTGTCGTTAAATGGCAGTTCCTTGAGCAGCGCACTGTTAGCAGCTTTGGTCGACTCCGAGGCGGGTTTTGCTTTCTCGGCATCGGCTGCAACCGCTTGAGTGGCCAGTGCAATGGCTGCAACGAGTGAGCAAAGGGTTCCCGCTACTTTGAAGGGGCGCCCCTCATGTTGATAGCGGGCGAGCTTCTTCAATGTCATCTCGTGATTCATCTTCAAGTTCCCTCTAGTAGCAATGAGCCGTACCAAAAGTGGTAGCGGCGGGCTCAAATAAAACTAGTAGGAATCGAGGAAATTTCGAATAGTAGAGTTTGGATTAGATAGCTCCAGCGAAAAAAATGTTTCCCAAATGCACCTCTCCTTGAGAAAAATTGCACATTGCTCACTGTTGCCTACGCTTGTCTCTTGCTGCGCTTTTGTCGACTACAGGTGATGAGCAATGGATTTAAAAGAGCGATGGAGTTACACCTTTTCGGCATTGGTTGCCTGGTTGTGCGTCGCGCCCCTGTCCCAGGCCGAGGATTCGGCAGAACTAGCCAAAAAAGCCCTCAACCCGGTGGCGGCCATGTACAGCCTGCCGGTGCAGTACAACTGGGACCAGAAAATGGGGCCGACCGGTGAGGGCATGCACAGCGTGACCAATATCCAGCCGGTGCTGCCCTTTACCCTTAACGATGACTGGAACCTGATTTCGCGGACCATCCTGCCCGTCATCGATCAACACGGCCTGGCACCCAATGGCGCGGCGGACAAATCCGGGGTCGGCGATATCACCCAGAGCTTTTTCTTTTCGCCGAAAAAGCCCACGGACAGTGGCTGGATACTCGGCGTCGGCCCGGCAATCCTGATTCCCACTGGCAGTGATGAATTGCTGGGTAGCGAGCAGTGGGGGATCGGCCCGACTGCCGTTGCGTTGAAACAAGCTAATGGCTGGACTCACGGCATACTTGCCAACCATATCTGGGGGCTGGACGGCAGCCCCCCGGACGACAAGGACAAGGTCAACCAGACCTTCCTGCAACCCTTCCTTTCTTACACCACCAGTACCCTTACGACGTACGGGGTGAACACCGAATCCACCTACAACTGGCAGTCACGCGAATGGTCTGTGCCCGTCAACCTGACGGTCACCCAACTCCTGAAAATCGGCGGTCAGCCATTAACGGTGCAAGCCGGACCACGTTACTGGCTCGACAGTCCGGATGATGGCCCCGAGGGTTGGGGCTTTCGTTTCGCCGTGACCTTGTTGTTTCCACGCTGAGACTGGTGCGACAAGAAGGGGTGAACAATGGACCCTCGTCGGGCTGGTCGTTCGCGATTGGCCGAGCAACCGCTCCGAGAGCTATAGAAGGGAGTTCGCGTCATGCTTGAGTTTCTGCTTCATGCCTTGCGTACTGAACCGGAAATTGCGGTATTCCTGGCGATCGCACTGGGCGTCTTCATTGGTCGTATTCGTATCGGTAGTTTTCACCTGGGGTCGGTGGCGGGCGCTCTCCTCATGGGACTGCTGATCGGCCAGATCGGCCTGGAAGTACCGACGGGGTTGAAGTCGGTATTTTTTGTGATGTTTATCTACGCGGTTGGCTTCAAGAGCGGGCCGGAATTCTTCGGCAGCCTCAACCGCGGTACGCTGAAGCTGGTGGTGCTCAGCGTGGTGCTGTGCGCAACCGCGTTGGGCTCGATTTTGCTGATGAATGCGATATTCCACTTCGATGCCGGTTTCACCGCCGGGCTCGGTGCCGGGGCGCTCACCGACACGGCGATCATGGGTACGGCCACCAGTGCGATCAATCAACTGGCGATCGATGCCGCGGCCAAGGCACAGCTCAACAGCCATATGGCGATTGCCTATGCCATCACCTACCTGTTCGGCACCATCGGGTTGATCGTGTTTGTCGGCAGCATCGCGCCGAAGCTGCTAGGCGTGGATCTGCGAGCTTCGGCGCGGGAACTCGAGCTGGAACTGGGCATTGCCAAGGACGAGGACGCGATCACCGTACCCTACACACGCATGGTGGTGCGCGCGCATCAGGTGGCGGGCTACAGTGCCGCAAATGGACTGAGCATTGCCGACTTTGAAAAAGTGCACGAGTCTCTGACCATCGAACGGGTAGTACGCGATGGTCTGATTATCGAGCGTGATGAAGGTTTGACCCTCAAGGCCGGCGACATCGTCGGGGTCTACGCCTTGCGTGAAGTCGTCGGCCCGCTGTCGCAGTGGGTGGGGCCGGAGATCGACCATGCCGATTCGCTTTCGTTTCCGACCCGCGAGGTCGATATTGTCCTGACTTCACCGGAGTTTGCCGGCAAGACCATTCACCAGGCCAAATCCCGGCTGGAAAATACTCGGCGCCTGGGCTGCTTTATCATCTCCATTACCCGCCAAGGCTACGAATTGCCGTTGCTGCCCAATACCGTATTGCGTCGGGGCGACGTGCTTAAGCTGACTGGCCGCACCGCCAGCGTCGAGGCACTGGCCAAGCGCTTGGGGCGGATTCGTGAGAGCAACTACAAAAGCGATATTGCCGTGCATACGCTGGGGATGGTACTGGGCTCATTGCTGGGGTTGTTGTCCACGCATGTAGGGATGATCCCGGTGGAACTCGGCATCGGCGGTGGCGTGTTGGTCGCCGCGCTGTTTATTGGCTGGTACAACTCGCGCCACCCGGAAATCGGCGCATTGCCGCCGGCCGCGCAATGGGCGTTCTCCGAGTTCGGCTTGACCGCCTTCGGTGCGGTCGTCGGTTTGCTCGCGGGCCCGGCGGCGTTCGCCGCCATGCGCGAGCAGGGCCTGGCACTGCTGTTGTCTGGCGCTGTGGTGACGATTGTGCCGCCGCTGGTGGCCCTGTACTTTGGCCGTTACATCCTGCGCCTGCACCCGATGATCCTGTTCGGTGCCCTGGCCGGGGCGCAGACCGAGGCGGCGTCGATGAACAAGATCATCGAGCAGTCCGGCAGCAACACCCCGGTGATCGGCTTTACCGTCTGCTACGCGATTTCCAACGTGCTGCTGGCGGTGTGCGGGCCGATTATCGTGTTTGTGGTGGCCGGTTGAAGGGCTGGCCTAGAAACCACTCTCGCGCATGAACACCGCCATCACATGGGTAGCGCCGTCTGCCAACAGGCTGCGGCGCTCGCCTTCGATCTTCAGGTGGCCACGGGTTTCGCGCAGCGCCGGCAAGGGTTCGTCGAGCTGGATCAAGACCTGGAACAGCGCCGCACTGGGAATCAGCGAGTGTTCTGCGCTCGTGGTCGGCACTGGCCCGCCATAGCGCGAAGACAGCATGCGGTGAGACAGCTGGCTGGCCCGGGTGCTGCCGATCTGCAGCACATGCCCGCCAAGCGGCGTAGTCTGGCCGTCCGGGTAGAAACGCACGCGATCGCCAGCAGCCAGGCGGTGTACCTGATCCTGGGCGACATAGGCATCCACCTGCCAGCTACGCGGATCGATCAGGATGCCCATGGGCTCCTGGCGACCGATCCACTGGCCGGCATTCCAGTCTGGATTGACATCCAGCCAGACGCCGGCGAAGGGTGTCTGCAGATTGAGCCGGGCGATTTCCGAACGGGCGGCCCGGGCTTCCTCGAATTGCACGTTGAGGCGCTGGCGGGTCACCGCATCTTCGGCGAGGCCGCCGGGATCGGCCAGCAGCCCGGACAACCGTGCTTCGTAGCTGCGCGCGTTGGCTTCACTGCTGCGCAGGCGTGAGGCGATGTCCGGCTCGTCGAGCACCATCAGGGTTTCCCCGGCCTTGACCACACCTTCAGGGTGGATTGATTGCAGGCGCGCGGGGTAGGGCGCGTAGACCCGCAACTGTTGCTCGGCGCGGGCCACGCCCACTGCGTCGATCTGGCTGTGCCAAGGCATTGCCAGGCCGATCAGCAACAGTGCCAGTGCCGCATAAAACAGCACTTTGCGCCGGGGCGGGACGCTCGCGCGATGTTGCCACCAGTGGCTGAGTTCGCGCACCACCGGCATGGCGATAAACCAGGACAGTTCGACCATGAACAAAATGATCCCTAACAGTTTGAAGAAGAACAGGTAGACCGCCAGGGCAATCCCCAGGAACAGCACCAGGCGATATAGCCAGGTCACGATGGCAAAGGTCACCAGCAGCCGAGCATCCCGGCCAGGCGTTGCAGGAGCTGTTGCGGGTGCAGCAGCGGAATGCGGAAAAACAGCTAGTGGTGCAACCACCAGCGCCAGCTCAGCCAGTTGCCCTGTTCGCCCTTGGCTTCAAGCGTTCCAGGGCTTCGGGGCCGGAGCGCAGCAACTGGTGCTGTTCCAGAAACTGGCGGAAGTCGAGGATCTGTTCGACCACAGGCTTGAGCGCGGTGCCTTCGGCAATCTGCTCGCTGATCTGCCGTGGCGACTGGCCCCAGCGCAACAGGCACTCGAATTCCAGCCAGCCAATGCGGTAGAAGCGGTTGATCACAATGTCCTGGATGACCCAGGCCGGTTCGCCGTCGCTGCCATTGGCCGCTTCGCTCAGGCGCAGGTCTTCACGCAGGGGCGGCAGGGGCAGGTCTGCGGGGTCGTTCATCACCAGCCACTCCACGCCCGCAGCGTCGCCAGCGGCCTTCGCAGCAAGTAATAACCGAGCATCACTCGCCCGCCATAGAGCTTGGCGGTGCCGTGCAGGCCGAGGCGCGCATGCGCAGTTTAGCGGCCACTATTGGCCGATATTTTCCTGTCGTTCAGGGCTGCACCGCCCCATTAGAAACTCGCAGGAAAGACAGTCTATCGTTTGTTGAAGGGAGCAATTTTCTTTGAGTGAGTTAGTGTTTGATCAACTCGCTTTGTCAGGCGCTATCTGACCAACCCCACTGAGTGGCTGGCAAGGTTAGCTCTCTCTAGCTCGAAAATTTTGCAATTTATGTCTATGCGCTCTGGCTATCAAAGCCTTCTCGGTTGATTGATTTTTTAATTGAGTCGAGACATCGCTTGCTCTCTGCGCATAAAAATCATGTCAAACAAGTACATGGCTGCTCCCAACTATACGAGGGTATGGCGACTCTCAAATTCAGCTACGCCTCATCAAGGCAAAAATACACAAGTGTCCTATGGTGAAACTGGCATCGCGCCTAAGATTCAGCAGCGCAAAGTAGTGGCAACGCTTTAGTCAGCAACGAGACCCTGTCCTATAAGGAGTTGTAGGTATGACTAATTTAAGTAAATGGTTACCGGCGTTTGCCCTGGTGGCGGCGTCGGTGATGGCAGCATCAGCAACAGCCGCAGAGAAGCCCAACATTCTGGTGATTTTTGGCGACGATATCGGCCAGACCAACATCAGCGCCTATTCCATGGGCGTGGTCGGTTACAAGACGCCGAACATCGACCGCATTGCCAAAGAAGGCATGATGTTCACCGACTATTACGCGGAGAACAGCTGCACCGCAGGGCGATCTTCGTTCATCACGGGCCAATCCGTGTTGCGTACCGGGCTGTCGAAAGTTGGCTTGCCGGGTGCGACCGTCGGCCTGCAAAAGCGTGACATCACCATCGCCCAGGCCCTCAAGTCCCAAGGCTACGCTACCGGTCAGTTCGGCAAGAACCACCTAGGCGACCGCGACGAGTACCTACCGACTGCCCACGGGTTTGACGAGTTCTTCGGCAACCTTTACCACCTCAACGCCGAAGAGGAGCCTGAGCGCCCGAATTGGCCCAAGGACAATCCTGAGTTTACCAAGGCCTTTACTCCGCGCGGGGTGATTCACAGCTTTGCCGATGGCAAGATCGAGGACACTGGCGCGCTGAACACCAAGCGCATGGAAACCATCGACGACGAAACCACCGCCGCCGCCCAGGCGTTCATCGAGAAACAGGCCAAGGCGGACAAGCCGTTCTTCGTCTGGATGAACACCACCCGCATGCACTTGTTCACCCACGTGCGTGAGTCGATGAAGGGCCAGAGCGGTATGCCCGGCAACGAGTATGCGGACGGCATGATCGAGCACGATGGCGACGTCGGCAAACTGCTGAAAACTCTCGACGATCTGAAAATTGCGGACAACACCATCGTCGTCTACACCACCGACAACGGCCCGAACCAGTTCTCCTGGCCGGACGCGGCAACCACGCCGTTCCGTAACGAGAAGAACTCCAACTGGGAAGGCGCTTATCGCGTACCAGCGATGATCCGCTGGCCGGGCAAGGTCAAGGCTGGCGAAGTGTCCAACGAGATGTTCTCGGGCATGGACTGGTTCCCGACGCTGCTTGCAGCAGCCGGCGATACCGAGGTGAAAGATAAGTTGCTCAAGGGGTGGGCACCGACCTCGGGCGGCACTAACTTCAAAGTGCACCTCGATGGCTACAACCAACTGCCTTATCTGACCGGCCAGGCGCCTAAGAGCGAGCGTAAGGAGTTCTACTACTTCAACGACGATGGCGTGCTGGTATCGATGCGTTTCGATAACTGGAAGGCCGTGTTCTGCGAACAGCGCGCTCCCGGTGGTTTCAAGGTTTGGAGCGAACCGTTCGTATGCCTGCGCGTGCCGAAGATTTTCAACCTGCGAATGGACCCGTATGAGCGTGCTGATGTGGTTTCCGACCAGTATTACGATTGGGCTACCAAGAACGTTTACCTGACTGAGATAGCGGTGATGAAGTCGGCAGCGTTCCTGCAAACCTTCGTTGACTACCCTCCTAGCCAGGCTCCGGCCAGCTTCAGTATCGATCAGATCCGCAAGGCGGTAGATGCAAAAATTGAAGAGAAAATGAAGGCTCAAGCGAAGTAGCAGTGGAGTGTAGCCGGACATACAGGACAGCTTCTTCAGTGCCAAAAAAATCGCCTTCTCTTTTGGTTGTTTAATCAAGAGAGAAGGTTTTTTTATAGATAAACAATCGTTGATCGGTTGATGGGCAGATTTGACGAAAGTTGGAAAGCGGTTAGCTGCTTTGCGACAGGCAACTATTGGCCGATTACTGCTGTTCGTATAAATGCCGCAGCCGCATGGCGTCAGTGACGCCTCGCACAGCGTTTCCATTGCCTCCATTGCGTTATCGGCCACATTCCCAGCGCCACAGCTTGTGCAACAGCAGTGTGAGAATATCTGCTATGGCTACGTTCGCTTCAGAGTGACCTGGTATGGGTGTTCTCGGAGTTCGTGATGTAAGAGGACTAGCTGAACCTCGCTAGCAAAAGTCACGTCAACGGATCGACCTCCCTCTGCCTGCCTTGGCCGAATGCGGATACCCCAGACGCGCGGAGTTCATTCCGCAAATTATTTTGCGGTGCTGATTTTACTGGCTTTAAACGAACAAAAAATTTGTGAAATGCGGAAAAGTAGTAAGCCTAAGTATTTGATTTATAAATAGAAAAATATGGACTTAAAATCCCCCGCTCGTAAGGGCGTGCCGGTTCGATTCCGGCTTCGGCACCATATATATCAAGGGCTTGCGTGATTTTATCGCGCAGGCCCTTGTTCGTTTCTGGTTGAGAAAAAAGCTCATTAAAACTTTTAATGCCTTCTGCGACCGTCCAGTCCTGGCTGACCAAGTAAATCTGAAACGATTTCCAAAGGGCTCTTTGAGGACCCTTTTCACGTCATAGGGTCTGCAAGCGAGGTGTTCTGGAATTCCTTGATCAGCGATGTGTGCACCCGTAGGTAGCATCCAGAAAATACAAATGCGAATACGTATCAATATATTGCTGTGAGGTATACCATACGCCGCGATTTATTGGCATGTATGCCCTCCCATTTGGCTATTTTCTCAAGGTTTACTAGATGCGTCGTACTCTGGTGTCCATCTGCGTGCTTCAGGCATTCTCCGTGTCCTCCTGGGCAGAAGAAGCCACAACTGAAAAAGCCAGTCTGGAGTTGCAAGCGACTGACATCGTTGGCACAGCAGATTTTGAAACCGCCCTTGGGCCAGTTGACGGTTATCGCGCGACGCGGTCGGCCAGCGCTACGCGCACCGACACTTCGATCCACGAAACGCCACAGTCCATCAGCGTGGTCACCAGGGATGTCGTCGAGGACATCAGTGCGACAAGGTTGCAGGACGCTCTCGATTACGCCGGTGGTGTGGGGCGGGCCAACAATTTCGGCGGACAGGGGCTGACTACCTTTACCGTGCGCGGCTTTACCACCGGGGAGTTCTATCGCAACGGGTTCCCGATCAACCGTGGTTATCCGAACATGCCCGATGCCAACATCATCGAGCGACTGGAAGTGCTGCGAGGGCCGGCGACCATGCTCTATGGCCGAGGCGATCCAGGTGGCACCTTCAACGTCATCTCCAAGCAGCCCCTGGCCGTGCCCACTGTGACCCTGGGGAGCCAACTCGACGACCAGGGCATGCAGCGCGGCACGCTGGACGCCTCCGGCCCGTTGGACGAAGAGGGCCGCCTGGCCTATCGCCTGAACGTGGTGGGTGAGGGCGGTGATACCTTCCGCGATCATGTCGAAACCGAACGCTACGGCGTGACCCCGGTGCTGTCCTGGCAGGCCACCGACGAGACCAAGGTGATTTTCGAAGGCGATTTCATGCGCAACAATCACCCGCTCGACCGTGGCCTGACGCGCTATCCAAACCAGATCGGCACGGCCTCGCGCGACACCTTCTTCGGCGAAAAAGACGTTGGCAAACTGCACAACGACAACAACATGGCGCAGCTGCGGTTCGAGCATCTGCTGAGCGATAACTGGACGTTGGGCGGTGGATTCCAATGGCTCGACGGGACCCTGGCGGGGAATGCGGTCGAAGCCAACGGTGTGGCTTCGGACGGGCGCACCCTGGGCCGTAACTTCAATTACCGCAAGCTGGAGTGGACGGACAAGGACACCCAACTCAACCTCACCGGACATTTCACCGCAGGCGGTTTAGATCACACCCTGCTGACCGGCGTCGAGTACGAGGATTACGACTACCAGTCGATCATCCAGCGCTCCAGCGGAGACGCCAGTGCCTATCCGATCGATATCTTCAATCCGGTGTATGGCCAGCCGCGTCCAGCCTTGACCCGCACCCCGACCAACGACAAGGAAAACCTCAAGACCTACGCCGCGTTCATCCAGGATCAGGTGGCCGTGACCGAGCGCTTGCGCGTCCTGGCCGGAGCCCGTTTCGAACGCTTCGAGCATGCCTACCAAACCTTCGTGCCGGCCGGCAGAAGCTGGGAGGCCAGCGACAATGCCGTGACCCCGCGCGTTGGTGTGACCTATGACCTAACCGATACCGTGGCGATTTATGCCGACACGGCGCGCTCGTTCAAGCCCAATACCGGTGCCAGTCGCCAGGGCGGTGGTTTCGAACCGGAAAAGGGCAAGTCCTATGAGCTGGGTATCAAGTGGGAAGCGCTGGACAGTCAATTGAGTGTCGACGCGGCGATCTACCAGATCGAAAAGCGCAACGTACTCACCACCGATCCTGTGGACTCGACGTTCAGCGTGGCGGCAGGCGAGGTGCGCAGCCGTGGTTTGGACCTGAACATCGCCGGCAACCTGACCCCGCAATGGCGGGTGATCGGCGGCTACGCCTATGTCGATGCGCAAGTGACCAAGGACAACGTCATCGAATCCGGCACCCGGCTGATGAACATCCCGCAGAACAGCTTCAGCCTGCTCAATGTCTACGAGTTCCAGGATGGCGCGCTCAAGGGTCTGGGGCTTGGCACCGGGTTCAAGTACGTCGATGAGCGCGCAGGGCAGACCGCCAACACAGCGTTTTCGATGGGTAGCTACACGGTGGTCGACCTGCTGAGCTACTACAAGGTGAACGACAGGGTCAGGCTTAATCTGGATGTGAAAAACCTGGCGGATGAAGATTATGAGGAGGGGGCGTTCGGCAACGTTTACGCTTATCCAGGGGCGCCGAGAACAGTGCAGGTCGGTATTTCCTACACTTTGTGATTCGATTGAATAGGCGGTCTTGAGCGTTGGCGTTTTAGGCTTTTCGCAGTAACGCCCGGTTCATGGCGAGAATCGTGCCTAGCAACGAGAGAAGGAGAAGCCCGATAACACCCCATGCAAAGGACGCCAAGCCTGTTCCATCAAGCAAAATACCTCCGACGATACCGCCGGCGGCAACGGCGGTGTTCCAACCAGTGGTATACATGGATTGCGCGACATCGACCGACTCGCCGGCAAAACGAGACAATGCCGTTTGGGTGATCGTAGCAAACCCACCAACGGCCAATCCCCAGATCACGACGCAAGAATAAACCATCCCTGGAAGGTCGCCCCAAAGACCAAGTAGCAGGGAAGCACAGGCGAAGGCCACGATGCTTGCAACAGCAAGGAGTTGCAGTCGGCGATCAACCATTGAGCCGACGAACCACAGGCCAATGATTGAGCCTATTCCGAAGACGAACAGAACAATATCGACATCCGCAGACAAGCCCGAGGGTTCGAGGAGGGGCTCAATGTAGATATAGAGAATGTTGTGGGCGACAACGAAGGTAAAGACCACAAACAGCACGGCACGAATGCCAGTCTTTAGAAAGACTCCAGTAAGTGGCTGGCGCTGCTCCCTGGTCTGACCGGGAAAGTCCGGAACCACGGCGATTATCCATACGATGAGCGACAGTGCCAGGACAGTCATCAGGCCAAAAGCACCTTGCCAGCCAATGGCTCGGCCAAGCAACGCCCCCAGCGGTACGCCCAACACCAACGCGATGGTTGCGCCGGCGCCGGATATCGCAATCGCCCGGCCGCTGAGGTGAGACGGTGAGATACGAACCGCATAGCCAGCTAGCAACGACCAAACAATGCCGCCGAAGACGCCAGCAAAGAAGCGCGCTACCAATGAGATGCTATAGCTATCGGAAAGCGCGGTGACGAGATTGACAACCGAAAACCCAAGGATCGCGACCAGCAGCAAAGGACGCCGCCGCATGCCTTGCGTAAGAGTTGTCACTGGAATGGCAGCGACCAGTGCCCCTACCGCGTAGGCAGTAATGAACTGACCGGCCAAGCTTTCGGATACGTTCAAGCCCCCTGCGATGGAGGAAAGCAGTCCGGCCGGCATGATTTCGGTCAACAGCGTGATAAAGGCTGCCATCGCCAAGGCAAGCAGTGCCGCGATAGGCAAAGCCTCCGTACTCGTGGCTGAAGCAGATGTAGTCGTCGTACGCATCAATCAAATTCCTCAAATCGAGAGTTGTCTCAGCCCCTTGTGGGGCGCTACTCGGCAGTGTGCTCATTGGCGGAGAAAAGAAAAATAGGCAATAATTCAATACATATATGACGATTTAGTCATGAATAAGGATGCCCATGGAAAGCCTTGGTTCCCTCGAAGTTTTCGTTCGTGTCGGTGAGTCGCGCAGCTTCACAACTGCCGGGCAACAACTAGGCATCTCAGCATCAGCAGTCAGCAAGGCTATCGCTCGTCTGGAGGAGCGGTTAGCTACGCGACTGTTCCATCGGTCGACTCGAACTGTCTCCTTGACTGCAGAAGGTGCTCTATTCCTGGAACGCTGCAGGCGCATCCTGGGTGAGGTAGAGGCGGCGGAAAACGAGCTTGCGCAATCCAGCCAGACACCTCGCGGCAAGCTTCGCGTTAGCCTGCCTTCCGTCGGTCTACTGTTCATGCCGCAATTCGCTGAATTCAAACGCCAGTACCCCGACATAGAACTGGATATCGACTGCACTGATCGTCTGGTGGATGTAATCGAGGAAGGATTTGATGCGGTGATCCGCACGGGAGAACCGAGTGATTCCCGGTTGATGGCACGTAAGCTCGGAAGCTATCGCCGTATCATGGTGGGTGCGCCGAAGTACTTCGAACAATGTGGTGTGCCGAAGACCCCCGAGGATCTAATGCAGCACCGCTGTCTACTGTACCGCTTCCCCAGTAGTGGCAAGGTCGACCAGTGGCCACTCAGCCGGGGAGGCCAGGCACTCACTTTTGATCTGGCCAGTTCAATGACGGCCAATACACTTGAACCGCTGGTTTGCTTCGCAGAGTCAGGTCTTGGCATCGCCTGCATGCCTGACATTGCCATCCGCCAGCAACTGGAAATTGGCAGCCTGGTATCCGTACTGGATGGCTTCAATCGAGACCACACCATCTTACGAGTGCTATGGCCTTCAAGCCGGCATCTTTCACCCAAGCTGAGAGTCTTCGTGGATTACGTGGCCGCCACTCTATTTCCTGATATCAGCAAGAAACCGGCACAACCCAATACATAATCTCAAGGTACCTCGCACGCCACTCGAAACACAGTTGCCGGTCGGGAGGGTTCTGCATCAGATCTGCAAGTCACCCGCCCTGATGAATTCGATGAGTGCTTTCAAGGCAGGTGGCATATGGCGTCGGCGGCCTTTGGCGCAATGTTGTGCCGTTACGCGATCACAGGAACCTGTAGCAGCTGCCGAGCCCGCGAGGCTGCGTTCGGCTGCGAAGCAGCCGCCAGGCCCTACGCCAACCCGGCGAGGACTCCGTCCTCGAACGCAGCCTCGCGAGCTCGGCAGCTGCTACAAGTACTACGCACATCGCGTAACGGTACGGTCACTTCGCCACCGCCGTCATCAGCAGCTTGCGAATCTCCCCGGTAATTGCACTTTTGGTGCCTTGCTCCAGTATCCCCACCCGGCGTACCGCCAAGTCGCCGGGCAGTGGCAGCACTCGCAGACTGGGGTCCTTGTGCCAGTCGAAGTTTTTCAGCAAGGGCACGATTGCCACGCCGACTTGTTGGCGAACCAGGTCGGCGATGCCGATGATGGAGTTCAGTTCGAGAATTTCCAACGGCTCGACGGACTCACTCTTGATGATTGCCTGCACCTTGCGCCCGACTGCCGTGGACCTGTCGTAGCGAATAAACGGCTGGGTTCTCAGCAGTTCCACGGCATCGTCAATGCCGGCGGTTTGCGTGGCATTGGCGAGCATGACGATCGGTTCGTTGTAGAGCAGGGTCCAGCTCAGTCCATCGAAGTTTTGCCGTGCGGTCTCGATCAACAGCGCGGCGTCGAGCTTGGCGGCATGCACCAGGTTGACCACTTCGTCGGAGCGGGCAGTCATCAAGTTGACCGATATCCTCGGGTGCAGTTTTTTCAGTTGCACCAGGCAATTGGCGAGCAGGCCCATGCCGGAGGTAATGCCGCCGATGGACACTTCACCCTCCATCGCCACGCCTTCGGGCGCTTCGGCGATCATTTGCTCGTAGTCCGCCAGCAGGCGCTTGGCTTTGGGCAGCAACAACACCCCGTCGCGGCTCAGTTTGATCTGCCGATGACTGCGGTCGAACAGCGGTCGGCGCATCTCTTCTTCGAGTGCGCGCATTTGCTGGCCGACCGCGGCATTGGTCAGGGCCACGCGGTCGGCGGCGGCGGCAAAGCTGCCGTATTCGGCGACGGCGATGAAGGTCTTGAAAAAACGAATACTGCTCATGGCAAGGGCCGTAGTCAGGGGGTATCGCTGCATCGTAAAGGTTTTGTTTACTCAAACTAAAGTTTAATTAGTTTTTCTTTTTATAGCCTCCGCCCAATACTCATTCCCGAACTGACTCGGCGAACTTTCCACATGAGCAATTTAGACACCACGTTAGATAACAACCCCGAACAACTGGCCCTGCGTGCTGCCAAGAGCGTGTATCACCTCGGTGCTACCACCGTGTATTCACACACCGAAGACAGCCGTTTTGCCTACACCCTCTACGTGCCTGAGGCGATTGAAGACAGCACCCGGCCAGTGGACCTGGTGGTCTCGCTGCACGGCTCGACCCGGGCGATGGAGATCTATCGCAATGGCTTCGCGGAATTTGGCCGTTGGAACGATTGCGTGATTCTGTCCCCACTGTTCCCGGTCGGCGTCCTGGGTGACAACAATGGGGACGGCTACAAGCAGTTGGTCGAGGGCGATATCCGCTACGACCAGGTCCTGCTCGACATGATCGCCGGCGTCGGTAAACGTTATGGTCGGCGCTTCGATACCTTTGCGCTGTTTGGTTATTCCGGTGGCGGACAATTCACTCATCGATTCTGCTACTTGCACCCAGAGAAACTCTGGGCAGCGTCCATCGGTGCGCCGGGATCGGTGACCTTGCTGGATGCCGACCAGGATTGGTGGGTAGGGGTGCGGGACTTCGCGGCGCGATTCGGCAAACCGCTGAACCTGCAAGCCTTGCAGCAACTGCCGGTGCACATGGTGGTGGGTGACTCGGACCTCGAGACCTGGGAGATCACCCACCGCGAAGGCGGCAAGCACTACATGGTCGGTGCCAACGCCGCCGGACGTACACGCCCGGAACGCTTGGCCAGCTTGCAGGCAAGTTTCCAAGCCGCCGGCGTACAGGTGCACTTCGACCTGTTACCCAACGTGGCTCACCAGGGCATCAAGGCCATGCCGGCGGCCCAGGACTTTTTCGCCAAGGTGCTGCGGCACAAGCGCAGCCTTGGCTGATACAGCACTGCAGATGCACTCAGAACAGGCCGTATAACAATAACTAAGGATTCACTCATTCTGATGCCGGTCCTGCCCTGGCCTTCGCCACTGACCGGAATACTTCTTCAAGGAGTCGTTCTCCCGTGAATAATTACGTAAAGACCGCGCTCGTCGTCGCGATGTCGACATGCACAGTGTCCCTTGCCGTTGCGCAAGACAAGGTGATCAATGTGGGTCTCAATGGCGATATCCGCAGCACCGACCCAGGCGTCAACCGCGACGACAATACCGATGCGGTCATGATGCATATCGTCGAAGGGCTGGTGGCGTATCGCGAAGACACCAGCATCGCGCCGATGCTGGCCAGCGCAGTGGACGTCTCGCCGGACGGCCTGCGCTACACCTTCACCCTGCGCGAAGGGGTGCACTTTCAAAATGGCCAGTTGTTGACGGCCAAGGACGTGCAATGGACCTGGCAGCGCTACCTTGACCCCAAGACCCAGTGGCGCTGCCTGGCGGAGTTCGATGGCCGTGGCGCGGCCAAGATCGTCGATGTCTCCACCCCCGATGCGCAGACCGTGGTGTTCCAGCTGGACCAGGCCAATGGCTTGTTCCTGGCTGCGATGGCCCGCCCGGATTGCACCGGCAGCGGCATTCTGCATCCGGACTCCCTTGCCGCCGATGGCAGTTGGCGCGCACCGATTGGTACCGGTCCATTCACCTTGGGCAAATGGCAAAAGGGCCAGTACGTCGAGCTGGATCGCTTCAAGGATTACTCCCCGCGGGCCGAGGTCGAGGCGGACGGGTACACCGGCAACAAGCAGGCGTTTGTCGACAAGGTGCGTTTCGAGGTGATCCCCGATTCGGCGTCGGCCAAGGCTGCGCTGCTGTCGGGTGGCGTGGACCTACTGCCGGACGTGACGGCGATGGACGCCGCGGAGCTCAAGAAGGTCAAGAATCTGCAGATCCAGGTCAGCCCGATCATGACCATCAGCGGCCTGTTGTTCCAGACCCGTGACCCACTGCTCAAAGACGTGCGCATTCGTCGTGCGGTGGCGCTGTCCCTGGATTACGCGCAGATGGTGGCGGCGTTGTCCGATGGTTTGTCGGTGGTCAACAACTCGGTGATTCCTACCGCCAGCCCGTACTACGACGCCACTGCGCACCAGGGTTACAGCTACAACCTCGACGAGGCCCGGCGCCTGTTGAAAGAGGCGGGTTACGCCGGTGAAAAGATCCGCATGCTGGTCAACAAGCGCTACCCGCAGATGTTCGACATGGGCTTGCTCAGCCAGGCCATGACCCAGGCGGCGGGGCTCAATATCGAGATGGAGACCCTGGAGTGGGGCACGCAGTTGGAGCGCTACCAGACCGGCAGCTACCAGATGATGTCGTTCTCTTATTCGGGGCGTTTCGACGCGGCGCAAAGCTACGAGTCGGTGATCGGCGACAAGCACAAGGAGCCGCGCAAAGTCTGGGACAACCCCGAGGCCCTGGCGATATTGCGTGAGGTCCAGCGCGAGGTTGACCCTGCCAAGCGCCAGCCGCTGTTCGACAAGCTGCATACCTTGATGCTCAAGGATGTGCCAATGGTGGCCATCTACAACGGTACCGCCATCGGCGCGATGGGCAAGCGCGTTGAAGGGTACCGCTCCTGGCCCGTTGCCAAGCCGCGCCTGTGGGGCGTGAAGCTGGCCGACACTTCCAAGTAAGGCGTACCACTATGTTTCGATTCATCTTGCACAGGCTCGGCATGGCGGTGCCGACCCTGCTGCTGATCTCGGTGATTGTATTTGCCTTGATCCGCCTGATTCCCGGCGACCCCGCGTTGCTGATGCTGGGCGACATGGCCGACCCGCAAAGCCTCGCCGACATGCGTAGCAGCCTGGGGCTGGACCACTCGGTGCCGACCCAGTACCTGATCTGGATCAAGTCGGTGCTCAGTGGCGACCTTGGGGTGTCCATCAGCAGTCGCCAGCCCGTGTTGGAGTTGCTGGTCGAGCGTTTCAGCGTCAGCGCCACGGTGGTGCTCGTCGCGGTGTTGCTGGCGACCCTGCTCGCGGTACCGGTGGGCTTGCTCGCGGCCTGGAAGCAGAACAGCGCGATGGACCTGGGCCTGGTGGCAACGGCGACCTTGCTGTTGTCGGTGCCAAGCTTCTGGCTGGGTTTGTTGCTGCTGTATGTGTTCGGCATTCAGTTGGGTTGGTTGCCGGTGATCGGCTACGTTGGTTTCGCCAGCGATCCCATGAAGGCGGTGACCTATGTGGTGCTGCCGATCATTACCCTGACCCTGGTGGAGTTCGGCGCCATTGCGCGGATGGCACGGGCCAGCACCATTGAAGTGTTGCGCCTGGAGTACATCGCCCATGCTCGGGCCAAGGGATTGTCAGAGGGCGCGGTGCTGTGGAATCACGCCTTGCGCAATGCGTTTGCGCCGACCTGGACCCTGATCGGGCTGATCCTGGGCAATCTGCTCGGCGGCATTGCAGTCCTGGAAACCGTGTTCACCTTGCCCGGCATCGGCCGGTTGATGGTCGATGCGATCTTCTCCCGCGACTATCCGGTGCTGCAGGGTTGCCTGCTGCTGATCACCTGCATCTACGTGTTGGTCAACCTGTTAGTGGATCTGGTGTATCCGCTGTTCGATCCAAGGGTGAAGCTATGAACCTCAAGACTCCCGCCTTGCCGAGCGGGCTGGATACCCAGCCTCGACGGAGCTGGCGTTACCCGCCGTTGAATGCCTTGATCGGCGGCAGTTTACTCGCGGCACTGGTATTGCTGGCGTTGCTCGGCGTGGTGTGGACACCTTATGACCCGCTCAAGCTGGACTTGTTGTCGCGCCTGCACGCGCCGAGCGCTACGCACTGGCTGGGCACCGACGAGTTCGGCCGTGACGTGTTCAGCCGCTTGATCATTGGTGCACGCACCAGCCTGTGGATCAGCCTGCTCTCGGTGAGCGTGGCGGTTATCTGCGGCACAGTGATCGGCATGCTCGCCGGTTACCTGCGCGGCTGGACCGACCGCGTGCTGATGATGCTCAACGATGCGCTGCTGGCGTTTCCCGGGATCCTCATGGCCCTGGGTATCATGGCGATCGTGGGTGCCAGCCAGTACGGAATCGTGCTCGCCCTGGGCATCGCCTACACCCCCTCGGTGGTCCGGGTCGTGCGTGGCAGCGTGTTGTCGTTGCGTGAGCTGGAGTTCATCGAGGCCTCACGGGTGATCGGCAACTCAGAGCTGTACACCATGTTCCGCCACATCACCCCCAACTGCCTGGCGCCGTTGTGTGTGTTGGCCACCAGCATGTTCGGCTGGGCCTTGCTCTCGGAGAGCGCGCTGAGCTTCCTTGGCCTGGGCGTGCCACCGCCGGCTGCCACCTGGGGCAGCATGCTCTCGGCAAGCCGCACCTATATCTCGACGGCACCGTGGCTGGGGATCTTCCCGGGCATCTTTATCAGCCTGACGTTGCTGGCTATCAATCTGTTCGGCGATGCCTTGCGCGATCGTCTCGACCCGCGCATGAGGAAATGAGCATGAGCGTTTCAGTGCCACTACTGGCCGTTGAAAATCTACAGATTCGTGTCGGTACAGACGGTCCGCTGGCTGTCGACGACTTCAGCTTCACCATGGCTCCCGGGGAAATCGTTGCACTGGTGGGTGAGTCCGGCAGTGGCAAGACCATGGCTGCACGCGCGGCCATTGGCTTGCTGCCAGCGCCGATGAACGTGTGTGGCGGGCAAATCATCTTCCAGGGTGAACCGTTGGAGCCCGGCAATGCCAAGGCGATGCGTGGGGTGCGCGGCGCGCGGATCGGCATGGTGTTCCAGGAACCGATGGTCTCGCTCAACCCCGCACTGACCATTGGCCGGCAGATGAGCGAGGCGCTCAAGCTGCACTCCGAGCTGGACGCGGCGACGATCCGTCAGCGTTGCAGCGATATGCTGCAGCGCATCGGTATCAAGGACGCCGAGAAATGCCTGGCATCCTATCCGCACCAGTTCTCCGGTGGCATGCGCCAACGCATCATGCTCGCCTCGGTGATGCTGCTGCGCCCGGCGCTGTTGATTGCTGACGAGCCGACCACGGCACTCGATTGCCTGGCACAACTGGACGTGATCGAGTTGATGCTGGAGCTGACCCGCGAGCAGGGCACTGCCATTCTGTTCATCAGCCATGACCTGTCCCTGGTGGCGCGTTATGCCCACAAGGTGGTGGTGATGCGTGCGGGCAAGGCGGTGGAGCAGGGCCGAATCGAAGACATCCTGTTCGCGCCGAAGGCCGACTACACCCGCCAGTTGCTTGAAGCGCTACCACGGCGCGGCGCGCTGGTGCCATTGCCAGCGGCCGAAAGTGCGCTGTTGCAGGTCCAGGATGTGTGCATCGAACATCCGGGGCCGCGCAGCTTTTGGGGGCGCAGCGTGCCCAAGCGGGTGGTGCATTCGGTGAACCTGAGCATCGCACCGGGCGAGACCCTGGCCTTGGTCGGTGGCAGTGGTTCGGGCAAGACCACCCTCGGCCGTGCCGTGGTCGGGTTAGTCACGCCATGCGCCGGGTCGATCCTGTTCCAGGGCGTGGATATCCTCAAGGCCGCCAACCGTGCGCACCGCCTGCAATGCCAGATGATTTTCCAGGACCCGTATTCATCCCTCGATCCGCGCATGACCGTGGGCCAGATCATCGCCGAGCCGCTGCGCCATGAACCGGGCCTGACGGCTGCGCAAAAACGCCAGCGGGTCACCGACACACTGCTCGATGTGGGCTTGCCCGAGCAGTTCCGTGAGCGTTTTGCCCATCAACTCTCGGGTGGCCAGCGCCAGCGCGTGGCGATTGGCCGAGCGCTGGTCCGGCGGCCGAAACTGGTGATTGCCGACGAGCCGATTTCGGCGTTGGACATGACCATTCAAAAGCAGATTCTGGAGTTGTTCGAACGCCTGCAGCGCCAATACGGGTTCGCCTGCCTGTTCATCTCCCACGACCTGTCGGCGGTGGAGCGCATTGCCCATCGCGTGGCAGTGATGAACCAGGGTGAGGTGGTGGAAATGGGCCCGCGCGAGAGGATTTTCGACACTCCACAACACCCTTACACCCGCCGGCTGCTCGCGGCGGCCAGCCCCTTGGAAAAACGTGCGGATGGCAGCTACCGCCTCCGTGCCAGCGTGATTTAGGTACTGCAACACCCCAGGCCTGTGCTTTGCAAACCCACCCTTCGTCAATCGCTGATTGGCGAAGCAGGCGAAGCCATGGCCGAAGAAAACAAAAACAACTCCACTCACCCTGTCTGCCAGGAACCTACACATGAATATCCGCTTCAACACAGTCCTCGCCAGTGCCAGTGTCATGGGCGCCGGTTTCATGCCCTTGTTTGCCCAGGCTGACTTCGTCGCCGACAGCAAGGCTGCGCTTGAACTGAAGAACTATTACTTCAACCGCGACTATCGCGAGTCCAGCGGCCAGAGCAAGCGCGCCGAGTGGGCACAGGGCTTCACCCTCAACGTCCAATCGGGTTTTACCGAAGGCACCGTCGGTTTTGGCCTCGACGCGGTTGGCATGTTCGGGATGAAGCTCGATTCGAGCCCGGACAACTCGGGCACCGGGCTGTTGTCCCGCTCAAGCGTCGCCGAACCGGGCGCCCCCAGCTATGCCCGCCGTGCCCACGACAACTACTCCAAGCTCGGCGTCACCGGCAAGGCGCGCCTGGCGCAAAGCGAGCTGCGTGTGGGCTATATGGTGCCTGACCTGCCCACCCTGCAACCGAACCTCAGTCGTCTGTTCCCGCAGAGTTTCAGCGGCACCGCGCTGACCTCCAGGGACATCGACCAGTTGACCCTGACCGTGGGTCAACTGGATCAGGTCAAGCAGCGCGATTCGACCAACTACGAAGACATGGGCCTCACCAGCCAGTACGGCGCGTACAAAAGCAGCGCCAAAAGCGATGAGTTCCGCTACGCCGGCGGTGAGTACAAGCTGACGCCGAGCACCATCGCCACTTACCAGTTCGCGCAACTGGAGAGCTTGTACCGTCAGCATTACCTGGGCTTGAAAAACAGCTTCAAGTGGGGCCCCGGCACGTTCAAGACGGACATCCGCTACTTCGACGCGAGCGAAGATGCCGCAGGGCTGGCCGGCAAAGTCGATAACCGTGCGTTGAGTACGCGTGTGGGCTATGGCCTGCATGGCCACAACCTGAGTGGCGGTTACCAGGAGCAGTACGGTTCGACGCCGTTCACCTATGTCGACGGCACCAACACGTACCTGTTCACCGAGTACCAACTGGCGAACTTCTCCCAGACCGGCGAGCGCGTGTGGCACGCCCGTTATGACTATGACTTCGCCACGCTGGGCATTCCCGGCCTGCTGTTCTCGACGCGTTATGCCAAGGGCGACAACGCCAAGGTCATTGGCTTCGACGGCGAAGGGCGCGAGTGGGAACGCGATCTGAGTCTCGGCTATGTGGTGCAGAGCGGCACTTTCAAGGACGTGTCGCTGCGTTGGCAGAACGCTAGCGCCACCAGCAACTTCGCCCGTGACACCAATGAAAACCGAGTGATCGTCGGCTACACCGTAGCGCTCTGGTAGCAGTGACGGCGTGCAGCAGGGGCAGCCTGTTGCACGCCCAGGCAATGGAAATGAGGGGATAGATCAGATGACGAGTTTGCCGTTGCGGCGGGCATTGCCCAGCCAACAACGCGTATCGGCGCGTGGCGTGAGTGAGTTCATCGATGCGGTGAACGCTGCGGGCCTTCAGTTGCACAGTTTCATGCTGTACCGCGACGGTGCGGTGGTGGCTGAAGCATTTTGGGCGCCTTACCGTGCCGACCGACTCCATGTGCAGCATTCGGCAACCAAGAGCTGGGTGTCCATGGCCATTGGGCTATTGGTTGATGACGGCGTGCTGTCACTGGACGCCAAGGTGGTGGATTTTTTCGCCGCCGACTGCCCGAAACCGGTCAGCGCCAACCTGGCCGCCATGACCGTGGGCGATTTGCTGACCATGCGCACCGGGCATCGCCAGGGTATTTCTGGCGGGGCCTGGCGGGGGCGCAGTGAAAGTTGGGTGAAGTTGTTCCTCAATGAGCCGGTTGCAGACCTGCCAGGGCAGCACTTCATCTACAGCAGCGCGTCGAGCTTCATGCTCTCGGCCATTGTCAGCGTGGTCAGCGGCCAAACGGCGTTCGAGTTGTGCAACACCCGTCTGTTCCAACCCATGGGCATGGGCCGCATCGAGTGGGACCTGGCACCGGGTGGCTTCAACACGGGTGGCAATGGCTTGAGTTGCAGCACCGAGGACTTGCTCAAGTTCGGCGTGCTGCACTTGCAGCAAGGTAACTGGGAGGGGCAGCAGTTACTGTCCAGAGAGTGGGTGGCGCAGGCCACGCGCGGGCACGTCGACGATGTATGGATGGGGGCCTTCGATGGCAAGCGCTACCTGGGTCGCGACGAGTCGAGCAATGGGGCTGTGACGCGCCGCGAGGGCTATGGCTACCAGTGGTGGATGACCCTGCATGGCGGCTATTACGCCTCCGGGGTGTTTGGCCAGCAGTGCATCGTGCTGCCGCAACACAACGCGGTGATTGCGTTTACCGCCGGGCTGCCATTGGGTGAAAGGCGCCTGCATAGCCTGCTGTGGGAGCACCTGGTGCCTGCGTTGGGCGTGCCCGGCGACTGCGCGGCAGATGCCGATCTTGCCGTGCAGTTGGCCAATCAGCGGCGGCCGGTTATGACAGGTGCGTCGACCTCGCCGCATCAGGCGCAGTTCAGCGGCACGTTTGTGATGGAGGCCAATGAAGATCAGGTCAGCACGATACGCCTGGAGTTTGGCCCCGACCATTGCGACTTTTACCTCACCGACCCGCGTGGCACCCACTGCATTCGCGCAGGACTTGCCGACGGTATCGAAAGCCAGACCAGCATGACCGGACACTATCTACATCACCAATACCAGCCGCAAATCACCCCGGTGGTGGCGCAGGCGCGCTGGACCGAGGACGGCGCGTTGAGCATGACCTGGCAATTTGTCGAAACCGCCTTTTGTGACCACGTCACTTGCCGCATCGAGCGCGGCAGCTTGTCTGTGGACCGCCGCGTCAACGTTAACGCTGGCCCGTTGCAGCGCCCGACGCTGACCGGCCATCCAACCAGTACTTTGCAGGAGTCGCTATGAACGATCTGTCCAACCCATCAGGTTCCCGGTCCAGCGCGTTCTGGGCACCGTTTACCCCGATGCGCCAGTTCCAGCAGCAACCGATGATGTTCGCCAGCGCCGACGGCATGTACTACACCACCACCGATGGCCGACGGGTACTCGATGCGATGGCGGGGTTGTGGTGCGTCAACGCCGGACATGGCCAGGCAAAAATCGTCGAGGCGATTCGCGAAGCGGCGGGGCGCCTGGACTTTGTCTCCTCATTCAAGATGAGCCATCCCCACGCCCTGGAGATGGCCGAGCGTTTGATCGAAATCAGCCCGGCCGGCATCGAGCAGGTGTTCTTCACCAACTCAGGTTCCGAGGCGGTCGACACTTCGCTGAAAATTGCTCGGGCCTATCACCAGGCCCGGGGCGACAGCCGCCGGACCAAGTTTATCGGGCGGGCCAAGGGTTACCACGGCATGGGCTTTGGCGGGCTGTCGGTGTCGGGTATCGGCCGGCAGAAACGTGAGTTTGGCCCGCTGCTGGGGGAGGTGTCACACCTGCCGCTGCCTTATGACGCGCAGATGCGTTTCAGCGCGGGACTGCCACAGCAGGGCGCCAGTTATGCCGATGCACTGTCACAGCTGCTGGAGATCCAGGACCCGAGCACCGTGGCCGCGGTGATCGTTGAGCCGGTGACTGGCTCCGGCGGTGTCTACCCGCCGCCCCAGGGTTACTTGCAACGCCTGCGCGAGATTTGCACCCGGCACGGCGTGCTGTTGATTTTCGACGAAGTGATTACCGGCTTCGGCCGTGTCGGGGCCAGCTTTGCCGCGCAAGCCTTCGGCGTGACACCGGACCTGATCACCACGGCGAAAGGCCTGACCAACGGCGCCGTACCCATGGGCGGTGTGCTGGTCAGCGGCGCGGTGTATGAAGCGTTCATGGCCGGGCCAACCAATGTCATCGAGCTGATGCACGGCTACACCTATTCGGCGCATCCATTGGCGTGTGCGGCCGGGTTGGCGACCATCGAGTTGCATCGTGAATTGGGCATCAATCAACACGTCAACGCGGTCAGCGGGCTCTGGCAGTCAGCCGCGCTGACGCTGCGCGGTGTTGGCCCGGTGCTCGACGTCCGCACCGTCGGTTTGCTGTGCGCCGTCGAACTCGAACCGCGCCCCGGTGCCGCCGGCGCACGGGGCAGCGAAGTGGCGCAGTGGTGCTTCGAGCACGGCGTACTGGTGCGCGGCTCGGGCGATACCATCGTGATTTCGCCGCCGCTGGTGATCAGCCCGCAGGAGATCGCCCAGGTGTTCGACACCTTGGCGGATGCGTTGCAACAGGTCGCCTGATGGGAGTCGATGGCATGTCCGATTCGTTTGAGTTCTACATCGACGGCGCCTGGGTCAGACCCCATGGTGAAACCGTCGAAACAGTGGTGAACCCGTCCACCGAGCAGGCGGTGGCGCGGATAATCCTGGGTGACGCGCAGGATGTAGACCGTGCAGTCAGTGCGGCTCGCCAGGCGTTCCCGACGTTTGCCGCGAGTTCGCTGCAAGCGCGTATCGACCTGCTGCAGCGCATTATCGAAGGCTACCAACGCCACAGCGAAGCGTTGATCGAAGCGGTTCACCTGGAGATGGGCGCGCCGCTGTCCCTGGCCCGCAGCGCCCATGTGCCGGCGGGGCTGGGCCATCTGACGCAGGCGCTACAGGTGTTGCGCGAGTACCGCTTCGAACGGCGCCTGGGCAATACGCTGGTAGTGCGTGAGCCGATTGGCGTATGCGCCTTGATCACGCCCTGGAACTGGCCGCTCAATCAACTCACCTGCAAGCTCGCGCCCGCCCTCGCGGTGGGCTGCACCGTGGTCCTCAAGCCGAGTGAGCGCGCGCCGCTGTCGGCGCTGATCCTCGCGCAAATCCTGCATGAGGCCGGGGTGCCCAAAGGCGTGTTCAACCTGGTCAACGGCGACGGTCCTGGCGTGGGTACCGCGCTGGCACGCCATGCCGACGTGGACATGGTGTCCTTTACCGGCTCGACCGGCGCTGGCATTGCCGTGGCGAAGGCGGCGGCCGATACGGTCAAGCGGGTGTCCCAGGAGCTGGGCGGAAAATCGGCGAACATCCTGCTGGACGATGCCGTCCTGCCCGACGCGGTGCGCCACGGGGTCTTGGGGTGTATCCGCAACAGTGGCCAGTCGTGCAATGCGCCGACGCGGCTGCTGGTGCCCCGCGCCCAGCAACAGGCGGTGATTGATATCGCCAGGGACGTGCTGGCGCAGGTGTGCTTCGACGACAGTAACCCGGCGTCAGCCATCGGCCCGGTGGCGAACGCCGTGCAGTTCGAGCGTGTACAGGCGATGATCGCGCAGGCGATGACCGATGGGTCGCGGTTGGTCGCCGGAGGGCTGGGCCGGCCGCAAGGGGTTCAGCGCGGCTACTATGTACAACCGACGATATTTGCCGACGTCACCGCGGATATGCGGGTGGCACGTGAAGAAATCTTCGGTCCGGTCTTGGCGATCATGCCGTACGACAGCGAAGCCGAGGCCATAGCCATTGCCAACGACAGCCTTTACGGTTTGTCGGGGTACGTCACCTCGACGAGCCTGGATCGCAGTCGCGCGGTGGCCCGCCAACTGCGTACCGGGATGGTCCACATCAACGGCGCGCGTGCTGACCAGGCCGCGCCGTTTGGCGGATACAAACAGTCGGGCAATGGACGTGAGTGGGGTGAGCAGGGGTTTGACGAGTACCTGGAGAGCAAGTCGATGTTCGGCTACTAGCGGCTTGAGGCGTGTGCCAAGGGGGGGACTATCAAGGTCCTGATTAACCTTCTTGCCTGGAACCCTTATGGTTAAATGGCAAGTCCAGGCCATCGTTAGTAGGGATAGAGTTGTATGGGAATGGAAAGCACCGTCTTGGCATTCTTGAGGCGCTATCGGTACTGGTTACTGGCGTTGATGATCGCGGCCGCCCTGGTAAACGCCTTTGTGCGTTTTGCCGGGGATGGACCGAATTTCTTTGGCGCGCTGCTGGTGCACGGATGGCTTATCCAGGCAGTCTTTGCGTACTGTCGCGGCGGTTGGGTCGCGCTTGGCCCAGGTGGATGATCCAAAGATGCGAACCCCATGGGTCGAGCCGCGTTAGCCGCAACCGCATTTGCATTTTACTTGCTGACGTTCACCTACGATGGCGCGCTGCGCGATGACTCGGTGCATGAAAGAACAGCCGAGGACTGGACGATGCCTACCCGGGAGGAGTTCCGGCAGGCGAAGGAGCAATAGCCAGCTGGTACCTCGTCGACAAACGCTGCGACGGTTCACTCCGTTAATAACCAGGCAGGGATAAACACAGTCTCAGCTTGCTGCGCAGCGCCTACCCTCAGCATTTGCTTCGCATCCCATGGACGGCCAAATGATCGCAGAAGGACTTTCGCTACTCATCGACTACGGTATTTACCTGCTTCCAGGTCTTTGCCTCTGTGCCCTGTGGTTCTGGCTGACACCGAAGACGCAGCCAGGTCTACGCATTGTGATCCTGCTGCTGACCTTCGTACTGATGCGCGATGTGATGACCCCGCTGCGCTTATGGTCCCTGAGTGGCGGCGTGCAGATCGGCTTTATTTCAAATCCATTGGTCCTGGCCACGCTAGGCGTTCTGTCGCTGGCGATCATCGCCGCTCTGGCACGGATCGCCCCCGAGTTATGGAAACTCGTGGTCTGGCGCAAGGGCAACCTGGCCGCGGGACTTGCCCTGGGCATCGCTGCCGGCTGTGCGATCGGTGTCCCGCTGCGGCTCTATCAAGGCACCGATGTAGGCGAGATAGCAGGGTACTGGCCTTGGTTGCTGGGCATGGTCGTGCTGGCCTACGGCGGCAACGCGCTGGAAGAGGTGCTGTTTCGCGGTTTCCTGCAAGGACACCTCGAACAGCACACTTGTGCACTACGAGCAGCCCTGATCAGTGCTATCGCCTTCGCCGCCTGCCATTCGTTCCTGGCACTGAGCGTTACCCGGATTGGCTGGCCGATTTTACTGTTCACGCTGGTTGAGGGGCTGGTCTGCGCTTTGGTGCGCATGCGCTATGGCGTAAGTGCTGCCATAGCCGCACATGGGACGGCGATAGTGCTGATTGCCGTGCCCATGTAGTGGCCTAACGGCCATGATCCGTATGCATATTTGAAGGGTGTGCTCACGCGACTGCCGATGCAGCTTCGGTTTCTCAGATGCTGACAGTTCGGTTGGAAGGGTTACTCAGTTGCTGAAGTTCAAGCTGCTTGGCAGCACTGGCTTCGAGGTTTGCACGCTCTTGATCCAGATACTGATAGATGCTTTGGAAGCTGGCGATTTTCTGTTTGATTTCTGCCATCTTTTTTTCAATTAACTTAGCGCCGTCAGCACAATCGATCAGCTTGTTGCGCTGCGCATCCAGAATCTCGCCTATTTCCCCCAGGGAAAACCCCATGCTTTGCGCGCGCTGGATAAAGTCCAGATCCTGCAGCGTTTGCGTGGTGTAAACGCGATAGTTGTTAGTTTGCCGCAGCGGTGAGATCAGGCCGATTTGTTCGTAGTAACGCAGCGTATGGCGGCTGGCGCCGCTGCGGGCTTCGAGTTCGCCGATTTTCATGAAAACATCGCTTGACTGTAGAGTTGGGTCGATAGTTTACGCTTGATTTCTCACCTTAAACAAGGAACAGGGAAATGAGCGTGGAGTGCTTTGTCACGGGGGGTACCGGCTTTATCGGTCAACATTTGGTGGCGTACCTGAGTGCAAAAGGTCACACCGTTCGGGTGTTGATGCGTCGCCCGGATCGACTGGTTGCACTGCGCGAGCAAGTCGACAATTTGGGAGGCTGCGCAGCCCGGGTATTTGCCGTTGCTGGCGATCTGGAACGGGACAATCTCGGGCTGAGTCTTGCTGACCGAGAAGTGCTAAGGCGCGCCAGCGTCATATTCCATCTGGGCGCCCACTTCGCATGGGGGCTTTCAGTGGAGCATTCTCGTGCGGTGAATGTGGAAGGGGCAAAGCGCGTGGCGCTGTTGGCGGCTGAGCAAAAGAGCCGGTTAGTGATGATCGGCGGCTACATGCTGAAAAATCATGAACATCTGCAGCGCATCGGAATTGATCCTCGTTATCCGCAGCTGACGAATTGGCCTGCTGTCTACCGACGTGTCGGTGGTTACGAGGGGAGCAAGCTGGAGGCGCATTTTGCGACCCTGGAGGTCATGTCCGCCAAGGGCGGGGAGATTACCGTTGTCCATCCCGCGACGGTTTGTGGCCACAGCCGTACGGGGCATATCCTTGACGGTCAGCCGCTGGTGGAGCTGATACGCAACCTTGTGCAGGGAAAGCTGACTGCAGTGCCTGGTACCGCCGAGCACTGGCTGCCACTGGTTACCGTGGATTACCTGGTTGAACTGGTGGCGGTGTGTGCTTTTGATCCTGCCATGGTGGGTCAGGAACTGCTGGCGCTCGATGACCAAACGCCCAACTTGCGAGAACTGCTGGTACAGGCGGCACAACCTTTGGGCTTAAAGTCTCCCAAGCATTACATTTCACTCCGATTGCTGAAGTTGCTACTGAGTATTCCTCCCGTTGCGCGGTTTTTGAATTCAAAACCCGAAGCCTTGGACTTCATCCAGACCACTCGTTTTGATACCGCGGCGGTCGAGCAGTTTGCCAACAGGCATGGAATAGCCAAGCCGGATATACGACAGTCTTTGCAGCACACTGCAAGGTTCGTCAACTCATATTGCATAGCCAAGGGCTAGGCCCTCTGACTTCTCCCTTGCGGGCATCCTCAAACTTTTCGCCGTCGATGTAGGACGGCACTCTATCGAACGACAATTCAGCGACAGGGATCGTCAACAATGCAATCTACTTTCAGCAAAGGCGTCATGTTTGCACTCTGCGCTGCGGCACTGAACGCAACGATCGGTGTGCTCAGTAAAGTGCTCATGAGTAATGGTTTCACCGCTAGCAGTGTCGCTGTCATCAAGACCGTACTTGGTTGCGTGCTTCTCTCGATCTTACTGTTTCTCCTCAAGCGCCCGGCGGTGTCGACCAAATGGACTCAAGCGGCTATCTGCGCATTCCTTGGCATCTTCGTGCTGTTCCATTTCGAAACGTCCGCTTATCGACATTACGCTGCGGCAGGTGTGGTGGTGGTGTTGATGGCCAGCGCCTCAATATCCTCGATCATTCTGGGGCGCATTTTCCTCAAGGATGCCATCACCGCCAACGCAACCGTTGGCGCCGCACTGGCTATCGCTGGGATCTCGGTGATCTTCGGCGGCGACCTGCAGCAGGGTTTTAACCTGCAAGGCGCTGCGCTCGCCTGCATGGCCGGCTGCGGCTATGGGGCCTTTTCAGTTGCCATGAAGCGTATGGGTGTTTCGGGAGGGCTGCACTTCACCCGGCAATTGTTGTTCTTTGGCAGCCTGTACCTGCTGATGCCGGCTGCGGCCGATGGTTTTGCGATGGGCGAGCTGTCGCCGCTGGCGATCGCTGCGCTGCTGGCGCTGGCCACGCTGCCGACAATCCTGGGCTTCTTCTGCACCACCAAGGCCATCGAGTATCTCAAGCCATCCCAAGTGCAAGCGCTGGAGCTGACCGAGCCATTGTTCGCCGCGCTGCTGGCGTTTGTGGCGCTCAATGAAGTGCCGCGCGAAAGCCTGTATGCGGGAGCAGCACTGATTATCGTCGGCCTGTGTTTCTCCAATGAACTAATCCGCTTGGGCAGCAAAGCGTCCGTCTCTTCGACCGAGTGAGCTAGTTTCGGATCCTGATGATTTCAGCAATCTGTGGTTTTTGAGAGTTTTGAGCGATTTGCCGCTTCTAGCCGATTTCTGTCTGTCGTCACCGGCTGAAAACGACCGATTCTGTTGAAAAAGTCGTTTCGCCCAGACTGCCCCAATACTGACCGCTGAAAACGTCTTTATTGCGCATAGCTACGCGAAATCTGAGCCCAGAACCCTCTGCTCGAAGTAAAGATTTCAATCTCAAACGCGTACTTTTCTACCGTGGAAACCATGACCGACTTTTTCAACAGAATCGACCCAATGCGGACATCTGGAATGAGTAGTAACCGATCTGCCTGAACTGCGATCAAACAACTCTGCTACAGCGTTATGGCGTTCCATTCCTTCCGTACAGCCGGTAGCTTTGTCGCCGACTCAGACGTTCGTAATAGTCGCTCACTGCAGGAAAGTTCGGATGAGCGAAGGGTGTTTCAAACCATCGATTAACCGAGAGTCCAATCGGTATGTCTGCAAGAGAAAACTTGTCACCAATGACGTAGGCCCCGGTTGAGTCGAGCTGTCTATCGAGAATCTCCATGTGCCTCGACCAGTCATCGCATGAGGTTGCCAATGCATGGCTGTCTTGATGCCCATGCGAATGCCTGACCAGCGACATAAAGGCATAACTCCACGATTTGTTGAGATCCGACGCTTGCCAATCGATCCATTGATCCACACGCGCTTTGGCCCTTGCTTCGATCGGGTACAAACCGGTGTCGTCGTAGCGAGACGCCAGGTAGCGAATAATCGAGTTTGACTCCCAGAGGATGAAATCGTCATCCTGGATGACCGGCACCATGGCATTGGGATTCAACGCCATGAATTCGGGCGTTTGCGTCGACCTGAATCCAGAACCCCAATCCTCCCGCTCAAAGGGGATTCCAATCTCAGCGCAGGCCCAGAGTACTTTTCGTACATTGATCGATGATGCCTTACCCAGTACGCGCAACATTCCTTGTCCTTACAGTGATGGCTGGTCGTGTCGACAATATCGCCTAGTAGAGTCGGGTGTCCAGCGACCGTTTTTAGCCGATTTCTGCCGATCGCGACCGGCAGCTGTCGACCCAAAACGGACACTAAGGATTGCATGAGAGGATAGTTTCCCGGCGCCTTCGTGCGCCGTATAGTGGCGATATTTTGTCGGTCAAAGGAATGGCTATGTACCCCTCAAGCTGCCTACTCGTCGGTGTGATTGGCGACTGTGATATCGCATATTTTTCGCATTGCGCTAAAAGGGCAACGCCATGCGTTTGAGAATGATCCTTGCCGGGATCGGCACAACGTTGGCGCTGGTGTCTGCATCGCCAGCCCAGGCTGCGCCCCTGCCGCCAGGAGCGATCAAACAGGGTGGTATTTCGGTGCTGGTCCAAGGCTCGGGACCAGACATCATATTGATTCCGGGATTGGCGTCGTCTTACGAAGTGTGGGCTGATTTGGCCTCCAGACTACAGCAGAGCCACCGTCTTCATCTGGTACAGGTAGCTGGCTTTGCCGGCTCGCCTGCCGTATCCGATCCAGGCGGGAAAGTAGTAGCGCCGACGGCCGAGGCGATCGCTGAATATATCCGCAGCCAGCGCATCGAGGCCCCGGCCATCATTGGCCATTCGTTGGGCGGTGAGGTGGCACTGATGCTGGGTGCTCGTCATCCCGACCAAGTTGGACGCCTGATGATTGTCGATGCGCTGCCCTTTTATGCGTTGCTGTTTGACCCTTCGGCGACCAGTGAAGCGGCGACCCCGCAGGCTGCTGCGATGCGCGATGCAATGTTAGCGGCAACGGCTGAACAGGCGGAAGTCATGCAGCATGCATCCATCGCCCGTCTCGCCAAAACTGAAGCGGTCAGGCCAGGCTTGGCCGTGGCGGGAACAAGCTCGGACCGCAAGACCGTGGCCGATGCCATGCATGAGCTGATGGTCACCGACCTGCGGCCTGAGCTTGGACGCATCAGGGTGCCGGTCGAGGTCGTCTATGCCTACGATTTGCTTTACGGCGTAGAGGCGACCCAGGTTGATGCAATGTTCCGTAACGCCTATGTCTCGACCCCAAACATCAGTTTCAGGCGCATTGATGGCAGCTTTCACTTCGTCATGCTTGACCAGCCAGAACTGTTCGCCAGTGCTGTCATTAAGTTCCTGGACCAGTAAGCGGCGGCGGCGGGTTGTCAGGGATAATAAATCTGTCCCTTTTTAAGCTTGCTGAAACGATTCATCAAGTTTATAAAAAGGCACAACTCCAAGAAAGGCTGCCGCCATGATCCCGCTCAAACTCGTTGTTGCCCTCAGCGCACTGTCCGCTGCCTCCCACGCCATGGCCTGGGATTACGTTCTGCTCGACACCGACAAAGCCGCCCAGAACTGGCAGATCACCAGCCAGCAACTCGGCATAAAAACCGACAAACCCTTCAGCGTTACCCTGCGCACCTTGCACGGCGGTCGGCAGGAGGGCGTCAGCATCGTCGACATCGATAACGGCACGATGAAACTCTCGGTAGTACCAACTCGCGGCATGAACGTCTTGCAGGCCTCGGTCGGTGATGTGCGCATGGGCTGGGATTCGCCGGTCAAGGAGGTGGTCAATCCGTCCTTCATCGAACTCAATGGCCGCGGTGGTCTGGGCTGGCTGGAAGGTTTCAATGAACTGGTCACCCGCTGTGGATACGAATGGGTCGGCCACCCCGGCGTCGACAACGGTGAACTGCTGACCCTGCACGGTCGGGCCGCGAACATTCCTGCGAACAAAGTCACCCTGCACATCGATGAGAAACCACCGTACGCCATCACCCTGCGCGGTGAACTGAAAGAGCAGGCGTTCAAGAAGGTCGACTTCTCGGTCGCGACCGAACTGGTCACCGAACCCGCCAGCGTAGTGTTCGCCCTCAATGACACCCTGACCAACAACGGCGACTATCCCAAGGAATACCAGGCGCTGTATCACAGTAACTTCAGCACCCCGTTCCTGGAACAGGGCGCTCGTTTCGCCGCGCCGGTAAAACAGGTGTCGCCGTTCAACGACAAGGCCAAGGGCGATCTGCCCGATTGGCAAACCTACCGCGCACCAACCAAGGACTACGACGAAACGGTTTACAACGTGGTGCCGTATGCCGATGCCAAGGGCGATACGTTGACGGTGTTGCATAACAAGGCCGGCAGCCTGGGCGTTGCGGTCGGCTTCAATACTCAGACACTGCCGGTGTTTTCCCTGTGGAAAAACACCGATACCCAGGGCCAGGGCTATGTCACGGGGCTGGAGCCGGGGACAAGTTTTTCCTACAACCGTCGTTATCAGCGGCCACTGAACCTGGTTCCGACAATTGCGCCGAAGGAGCACAAGCAGTTCCGCATCAGCTACAGCTTGTTGGTGGATAAGGCGGCAGTGGACAAGGCCTTGAAGCAAGTGAGCGAGATCCAGGGTGGGCGGGAGACTGAGGTGCGGCAGACACCGTTGGTTGATCTGACCAAGGGCTGACGCCAGGGATAATAAATCCGTCCCCTTTTAGACGGCCTCGGGCGCGCGAAAGGCCTTACTGTAATAGCCGGACTGGTCGAAACAGCAAACGTGCTTCTTGCCGGACGCGAGCATGTCGCAGGCATCACTGATTCGTTTTGCGCGCGTCTTGAGTTGCTTGGCTGAAGTGATCCAGTGTATCCAGTCGACTCGGGCGATGGTCGTCGTATCCCTCCAGACTTTATGAGCCTCTGGAGCGGCTGCCAGTGCTTCCTGGAAATCTGCCGGGATGTCAGGCTCGGGTTCCTTCTTCACAGGAGTTAGCTCGAGTGCAACGACATCCCCAACGGCCGCGCCTGCGGCTTTGAGTAACGCTCTACTGACCTGCAGCCAATGGCTCAGCTGACCATCCGGCTCAAGGGTTGCCTGGAAAGGATGCCCATTGATTGTGCCTTCAACTGTCGTCCTTCCTCGCCTCGGCAGCTGTTCACTCGCGTCTCTTGGCAGTACCAAGAACGCCCAAGACGTATCATTGCCAGGCTTCGCCGGACGAAGAAGCGTTGCTTCGAATCGGGATTTCACATCGACTGTTGTCATTGCCACGCCTCCAACTGATACGTCTGGAAAGTCGACGCTACCGACTCGTCACGAGGCTGTCCAGCGGCTGTTGGTGCCCGCTGGTTGTCCTTCGCATCGTGCAACTAACGCCTCACAAGAACCCGCCCCGAACATTCCTTTGAGGAATGCCTCTTATAAAATTAATGAATTTTTCTTATCAGATTATCTGGCGTAGCTTGATTCAAGGACACGGAGAACCGCCTTGAAATCATCCCCTCTGAACTCAGCTGAAAAATTCGATACTTCACGGTCTAATGAGTACGCACGCCAGAGCCGTATCGCATTAGCCGGGTATGACGCCTGCCAGGATCTTGCTGCGTGCATGCTGGCGGCAAGCCTGGGCAATGCGCGTTCGGCGAAAATACTGGTGGTTGGCGCGGGTGGTACGGCTCAGGAGATTATTGCGATGGCAGCGCTGGAGCCGACCTGGCGCTTCACTGCCGTTGATCCATCCGAGCCGATGCTCGAGGCTGCGGCGCAGCAGTTGCAGGCAAACAATCTGCTTGAGCGAACCAGCCTGCATCTCGGCCATGTTGAAGACCTGGTTGCGGATGAGTCATACGACGCAGCGACCTTGATCGGGGTGCTCCATCATCTCGAGGGGGATGCTGCGAAGCGACAGATTTTACGCTCCATTCGGGCTCATCTAAAGCCGGGTGCGCCGTTGATTGTCGCCGGCAATCAATATGCTTATGCCAGCCAACCGTTATTGCTTGCGGCCTGGGGGCAACGGTGGCGACAGCATGGCGCCAGCGCGGATGAAGTGAAGGCCAAGCTGGGGAAAATCCTTCAGGGCGCCGACCCACCCCATTCCGAGGCGGCGGTTCAACAATTGATGTTTGACGCCGGATTCGCAGACGCTACGCGCTTCTTCAGTAGCCTGTTCTGGGGGGCCTGGCTAACGCGTAAAACCATTTGAACGGCAGCGATAGGTTGTCGTTTCTTGCCAATCGAGGGAGCCTGCGTCTTGGTGTGTCAGTAGGGCTTGGGTTAGGATTGCCGGGTTTTTCAAGGATGAAGCCAATGAAGTACCTCAAGGCCCTGAACGCCGCCGCAGAGCGTTTTCTAAGCAGGTTTACGCGCAAGCAGTTTCTCTTTGCCGCGATTGCGGTGACGGCACTCAATTATTTGCTGGCCTATACCGTCCCAGGGTACAGGTCCATCTATCTAGCCATGATCGGTGGCTGGCTGTTCGGCATGATTTTCGCGGGATTCCATTCTGCCAAGAGCGCCGAGAGCGAGTCATGAATGGCTGGCACTGCGCACGCTCAACGTCGGCGACGCCGCTGCTTTTGACTCCATCCTTCTAGATAATTTGCGCCAGGCGCAGCGCCACCGCTGTTGCCTGTTCGGCACTGGTGATGTTGGTGAAGCCGAGCACCAGGCCATGCCTGGGCTCGACTTCGAGGTACCACTGCGATAGCGGCTCGACGGCGATGCCAACGGACCGGGCACGCTGTGCCAACTGGTTGTCATCACCTTCGCGAAGGCCCACCACCAGGTGCATGCCGCCGGCCTGGGGGTTGATCAGCAGGCGGTCTCCCAATTGTTGTTGCAGCGCCTCCACCAGCCATTGGCGGCGGTGGGCGTAGAGGCTGCGCATTTTTTTCAGGTGCCGGGCGAAGTGCCCCTCGTTGAGGAATGCCGTGACGGTTGCCTGCAGGAGGTGCGGGCAGTGGTTATGCAGTCGGTCTGTCTGGCGGGCGAACGCTTCGCTCTGGTCGGCCGGTACCACCAGGTAGGCCAGGCGCAGGCCTGGAAACAGCACTTTACTGAAGGTCCCGGTGTAGAGCACGCGACCCTGTTGGTCGAGGCTCTTGAGGGCGGGCAGGGGTTTGCCCTGGTAGCGGTATTCGCTGTCGTAATCGTCCTCGATGATCCAACTGCCCCGGCTGTTGGCCCAGTCCAGCAGGGCCAGGCGCCGTGGCAGTGACAGCGACACTCCCAGCGGGCTTTGGTGGGTCGGCGTGACCACGGCGAAGCGGGCATCCGGGGCGCGGCGGATGCCTTGTGCGACGTCCAGTCCCTGGTCATCCACGGGCACCGGCACCAACTGTGCGCCGGCTTCCAGCAGGGCGTTGCGGGCCATGAAGTAGCCGGGTTCTTCCAGCCAGCAGCTATCGCCAGGCTGCATGAGGGTGTGGCTGATCAGGTCCAGGCACGCGCGATAGCCGGCGCAGACGAATATCTGCTCAGGGCGGCAGGTGATGCCGCGGGAGATGCCCAGGTAGGTGGCGATGGCCGCGCGCAACGGCGCATGGCCGCGTGGGTCCGGGTAGACCAGCCCCTCGAGGCCGGCCTGGCGCAACTGGCGGCCCGCCAGCCGGGTCCAGAGCTTGCGCGGAAAGGCATCCAGCGCTGGCAGGCCCATCTGCAGGGCGAGCGGCTGCGTCCCACTGTGGGTGGCCAGGTACGTGGTTGATGCCAGCGGGGGCTGATGGATGGGCGAGGAAACGGCTGCCAGGTGAGGGGTGACCACCGTCCCTGCGGCCCCGCGAGCCATCAGATAACCTTCGCCAATCAGTAACTGGTACGCCGCTTCGACGGTGCCGCGCGCCAGGTTCAGCTCCGCCGCCAGTGCGCGAACGGCAGGCACCCGGTCTCCCGGGCGCAGGCGACCGTCGGCGATCGATTCACGAAATCGCTGATACAGCTGGCGATAGATGGGGGCTGGTTGGCAGCGATCCAGTTGGAAGGGCGGAATCATGGCCTAGTCATTTATGCATTTTTCGGCCCTGTAGCTTAAGCCATTACCGCCCTAAAGTGAGCCATCTCTTCACGGCGGACAACGCACATGCCTTACACCTTTCAACACCTCGACGACCCGCAGGCCTTGGCGGCCAGCTTTGCGCTGATGGGCGTGTTGCGCCCGCACCTCAATGACCAGGACCGCTATGTGGCGCAACTGGTTCGGCAGGCGGAGCAGGGCTACCGTTTGCTGGCCGCGCAGGAGGGCGAGCGCCTGGTCGGCCTGGCCGGTTACCGCGAGTTGGAAAACCTGCTCTACGGGCGTTTCATCTATGTCGATGACCTGGTGGTCAGTCCCCAGTTGCAGCGCAGCGGCGTGGGCGCGCAACTGTTGACCGCGGTTCGCGAGCAGGCCGTGCAGCGCGATTGTGATCACCTGGTGCTGGATACCGGCCTGCATATGCCGTTGGCCCAACGCTTCTATTTTCGCCAGGGGCTGTTGGCCCGTGGCATGCATTTCACCCAGAGCCTGCGGGCAGGAAATCCGGCATGAACAATCTGTTGTTGCTCAATGCCAGCCCGCAGGGGCAGGTGTCCCACGCCAACCAGTTGGCACTGGAACTGGTGGCCTCCCTGCGCAACCGCTATCCGCAGCTCGAACTGGTCGAGCGCGACCTCGGCGCGCAGCCGTTGCCCCCGCTGGATATGGACTACGCGCGTGCGCTGACCACGGCCACGCCCTTCGACTCACCAACGTTCGACGTATCCGAGGCGTTGATCAGCGAATTGGAGCGCAGCGATATGCTGCTGATAGCCACGCCGATGCACAACTTTACCCTGCCGGCCGCGCTCAAGCTGTGGATCGACTACGTCCTGCGCATTCACCGCACATTCAGCTCGGGCCCGGAGGGCAAGACCGGTCTGCTGCGCGATCGCCCGGTGTACGTGATTGTCGGTTCCGGTGGTTTTCACCAGGGCGAGCGGGCCCGGCAAGCGGATTTCCTGACCTCGTACCTGCGCCATGTGCTGAACACTCTCGGGCTGTTCGACCTGCACTTTTCTTATCTTCAGGGCTTGGTGTTGGGTGAGGAGGCCGTCCGCGCAACGCTCGACGATAGCCGCGCCCGCCTGGCGCTGGAGCCGCTGTTCAATCATCTCGTTTGTGCATGAGCGATTTTTTCTACCGAGGAGTTTCACCATGAGCCAACTCAGACTGCCGTTTCCGTCCCTGTCGCCTGCCGCCTATCAGGGCCTGCTCGCCACCAACTCGGCGCTGGCTACCAGTTCCCTCGGCTTGCCGCTGCTGGAGCTGGTGTACTTGCGCATCTCGCAGATCAACGGCTGCGCGTTCTGCCTGGGCAAACATGCGCAGACCTTGCGCGACAGTGAGGTGGCGCAAGAGAAGCTGGATTGCCTGGCGGGTTGGCGCATCAGCGAACTGTTCAACGCCCGCGAACGCGCCGCACTGGCCTGGGCCGAGACACTCACCTACGTCAGTGAGAAGGGCGCGCCAGACGAATTGTACGAGCCATTGAAAGCGCACTTCAGCGATGTCGAGATTAGCGACCTGACGTTGGCTGCGGCCTTGATGAATGCGTTCAACCGATTGGCGGTGGGGATGAAGCTCTAAGGGCAAAAATCCTATTCTCAAAACCCTGGGCGAGCCGGATAATCCGCGCAACCGCGCGCACTTGTAGGAGCGGGTGCCCGCTCCTACGACTTTTCACCCAGGTTGAGGGATTATCCTTGGTTAGCACATCAGCTGTTCACACCCTGCGTCCGCTGTCCGACCTGGATTACTACGACTGTCGCTCGGCCGCGCTGGCTGCGGATGTCAGTGTGCTTGAGGCATGGAACATCATTACCGCGCAAACGGGGTGGTTCATGCGCCTGGCGTTCCGGGTGAGGGACCGGATTTCCTCGCTGTTCGGGGTGAAGCGCATCGGCGGTTTTTCCGCTACCCAGCGCGAGACAGTCAGTGTGGGCGACTACCTGGATTTTTTCCGGGTGGAGCATTGTGCCCCCGACGTGCTGGTTCTGACGGAGCGGGACCGGCACCTGGATGTGATGATTTGCCTGTCGATAAGCGCTCGAGTGATGACGATCACCTCATCGGTGGTCACCCACAACGCCTTCGGCCGCGCCTACATGGTGCCGGTCGGTCCAGCGCACAAGGTGATCATCAAGCGCAATCTGCGGCAACTGCAGCGCACGCTGGCAGAGCGCGCATCAGCGCTCACGGACTAGCAGCGGATCACTGCCGATCAATGTCGCGCCGCAGGACCACTGCGGTGGTGATGTCTTCAACTGATTCGTGAATCGCGACGGCGTCCCTGACTCGATTGAGGTCATCGATGGTGCGCGATTCAACCTCGATCACCAGGTCGAGCTGGCCACTGACCGAGGAGACGCGGCGTACCTGGGAGTTCTGGGCCAGCAGGTCGAGCAGGCCGATGGCGGGGGTGCGTTTCAGGCTGACCAGCAAGATGGCGCGAATCACGTGGGCGTCGATTTCGCCGATGTCGGCGCGGTAGCCGCGGATCACGCCGTTGCGTTCCAGGTTGATCACGCGCTCGCTGGTAGCACTGCGTGAGAGGCCAATCCTCGCGGCCAGGGCCTTCAGGGCGATGCGTGCTTCTTTCGACAGGATTTCCAGGATTTCGCGGTCTTTGGTGTCCAGGTCGCGCATATCAACTCCCCATTTTTGCTGCCGATTTTGTGCCGGTCGATTCCGACAATATGCAGGCCAAAGCCGACCGTATACTTACTGCCTTCCCTGGTTTCGCGTGCCAAGCTATCTGAAAAAAATGGCTTGGAAAACAATTACTATGACTAATCTTTCGCATCCTGCCCCGCAGTTCTCGACAGGCGATGCCGAAAAGCTGGGCGCGCAGCTTTTCAACGTAATCGGTACCGCCACGCCGCTGGACGGTGAACGAGATCGCAACTATCGGTTGCAGACCCAAAGCGATGCGGGGTGGATCCTGAAAGTCGTCAACTCCACCGAGCCACGGGTTGAAAGCGAGTTCCAGACGGCCATTCTCAGCCACCTCGCCAGTCACAATCCCGAGCTGACCGTGCCGTTCCTGAAGAAGAGCCTGGCCGGCGATTTCCTCGCCACCGCAGTGGCGGCCTCCGGCGAGACCCACGCGGTGCGCCTGGTCAGCTGGCTGCACGGCACGCCGATGGCCGAGGTCGAGCGTACCTTCGAATTGATGCGCAGCCTTGGCCAGTCCTTCGGTGAGATCGATCGGGCGCTGCAGGGTTTCATGCACCCCGGCGCGGTGCGCGATCTGGACTGGGATCTGCGCCACGCCGCCCGTTCGCGGGCACGCCTGCACTTCGTCAAGGACCCGGCCAAAAGGGCGATTCTGCAGCGCTTCATCGAGACCTTCGAACAACAGGTCCAGCCCCGGCTTGCGCGCCTGCGTGCCCAGGTCATTCACAATGACGGCAACGATTGGAACATCCTCGTCGATTCCGGCAATCACCAGAAAGTCTCGGGCATCATCGATTTTGGCGATGCGGTGCACACGATTCTGATCGCCGAAGTAGCCATCACCTGCGCCTATTCGATTCTCGACATGCAGGACCCGATCGGCGCGGCCGCCGCCCTGGCTGCCGGGTTCCATGAGAAGTACCCGCTGCAGCCGGAGGAACTGGACGTCCTGTTCAACCTGATCGCCATGCGCCTGGTAACCAGCGTGACCTTGTCGGCCTCGCGCCACGACCAGACGCAAGACAACCCTTACCTTGCCATCAGCGAAGCACCGGCCTGGCGCCTGCTGGAGCGGATGGACGCGATGAACCCGCGCCTGGCGACAGCAATCCTGCGCAAGGCCTGTGGGTTTGACGCGGTCGAAGGCGCGGGGGCGATTCGCCGCTGGGTGGCGCAGAACAGCCAGTCCTTCGCGGATATCGTGCGGCCTTCGGCGGCGAGCATGAACAAGGCCATTGCGCCGTTTGGCGATGCCGCCCATGTGATGACTGTCGCTTCCGCCGAGCAGCGTCCGGCAGAGGCCACCCAGTGGTGGGAAGACTTTGCGGCCGAGCACAAGGTGCCGCTGGGCATCGGGCCGTGGGGGGAGGAAAGAACCATCTACACCGACGCTGCGTTCGAGTCGCGCTTCATCCAGGGGCAACGGCGCATCGTGCACGTCGGTGTCGACCTGATCATGCCCGCTGGCACGCCGCTCTATACGCCGGTCGCCGGGGTGGTGCAGAGCGTCGAGGTCGAGTGGGAGCCGTTGGGCTACGGCGGCCTGATCATGCTCAAGCACTCCCCTGAAGGGTGCCCGCCATTCCTGACCCTGTGGGGCCACATGGCCCATGAAGCGCTAAGTCGCCTGAAGCCCGGTGACCAGCTGGAAGCGGGGGCGCTGGTCGGGCACATGGGGGCGGATCAGGAAAACGGCGGGTGGATTCCCCACGTGCATTTCCAGATGTCCACGGACATCGGCCTGA
Source organism: Pseudomonas sp. IT-P176 (assembly GCF_949767245.1). Taxonomy (NCBI): domain Bacteria; kingdom Pseudomonadati; phylum Pseudomonadota; class Gammaproteobacteria; order Pseudomonadales; family Pseudomonadaceae; genus Pseudomonas; species Pseudomonas sp. IT-P176. The sequence goes on along the minus strand of NZ_CATKPN010000049.1, from coordinate 2,356 downwards.
AAGCGAGCGAGTTCATCGGGGTCGGTGAACGGGCCTATCGTGAGGTCTGGGCCGATGTGTTCCCCGACACCTCGACGCTGGCCGGGATCCCGCCAGAAACCTACAGCCAGGATGGCCGCACCAAGGCTGAGATTGTCGCCAAGCGCAAGGAGCTGCTGCTGCCCAACCTGTCGATTTCCTATTCTGACCCGATCAAGTTCGTGCGCGGCGATGGGGTCTGGTTGATTGATAACTTCGGCCGGGCCTATCTGGACTGCTTCAATAACGTGTGCCACCTCGGCCACTCCCATCCGGATGTGGTGCAAGCACTGGCGCGCCAGGCAGGACGCCTGAATACCAACACCCGCTACCTGCACGACAATATCGTGGAGTATGCCGAGCGGCTCACCGCGACCTTGCCGGAAGGCTTGGCGGTCGCGTCCTTTGGCTGTTCCGGCAGTGAAGCCAACAGCCTCATGCTGCGCATGGCGCGCAACCACACCGGGCGCAACGATGCGATCGTGCTGGATTGGGCTTACCACGGCACCACTCAGGAACTGATTGACCTCAGCCCCTACAAGTACAAGCGCAAGGCCGGCAAGGGCCGGGCCGAACATGTGTTTGAAGCGACGGTGCCGGATGCCTACCGTGCGCCGGACGATTGGCCGTTCGAGGAGCTGGGCAAGCGTTTTGCGCAAAGCGTGGCGGAGCAGATTGACTGCATGCGCAAGCAGGGCAGGGCTCCGGCGTTTTTCTTGGCGGAGTCGATTCCCAGCGTCGCCGGGCAATTGTTCTTCCCTGAAAACTACCTCAAGGAAGTCTATGCCATGGTTCGCGCCGAGGGCGGTCTGTGCCTGGCGGACGAAGTCCAGGTCGGCTTTGGTCGGGTCGGCAGTCACTGGTGGGCGTTTGAAACCCAGGGCGTGGTGCCCGACGCAGTGACCATGGGCAAACCGATTGGCAACGGCCATCCGATGTCGGCGGTGGTGACCACCCGGGAGATCGCCGACAGCTTCAACAACGGTATGGAGTACTTCAATACCTTTGCCGGCAGTCCGGTGTCTTGTGCGGTGGGGCTTTCGGTACTGGAGGTGATTGAGCGCGATAACCTCAAGCTCAATGCGTTGACCATGGGTAACTATCTGCTCGATGGCTTCCGCAAATTGCAGCAGCGCTACGAGGTGATCGGCGACGTGCGCGGACAGGGTCTGTTCCTTGGGATTGAACTGGTCACCGACCGCAAGACCAAGGTGCCCGCCACGCACATGGCCAAGCGGGTCGCCGATGGTGCCCGCGAGCGCGGGATTCTGATCGGTACCGAAGGGCCGTATGACAACGTGCTGAAAATGCGTCCCTCGATGATTTTCAACCAGGCCAATGCGGACTTCCTGTTGGAAGTGCTGGACGACAGCTTCCGGGCAGCACTCCAGTAAATTCCCGCAAACGGCGTGCGACAACCACGGTGTCGTACGCCGTTTGCGGCTGGCGCAAAGCCTGGGGGGTGATCAAGCGGTTGGCAGCTTCACGAGCGGTTGTGTACTATCGGCGCTGGCCGCTGCTGCCCGCCGCTCGCTCCCGTTGGGAAAGGTGAAAGCAGGTTTTTTTCAAACTCTCCTGTATCACTCTTGATAGTCGAGATTTGGCAACGCGAGCACCAGAATGCTTCGACTCCGGGAGTCACAATGCTGTCTATCCTCAATGCCAAGCAAATGGCCAAGCACCTGCGTGCTTCGCTCGAGCAGCACCATCAACCAGTGTCCCACTCCACCGCGCTTGAACTGGTCGCCCAGCAGTTGGGCTACAAGGACTGGAACACCGCCTCGGCACTGCTGCCAGAAGAAAATCCCCAGCCCGCCGTGACCTTCGACAAAGCCATTCCGATCCTGCGAATGTTCGACGAAGCCAAGGCGCGGGAGTTTTATCTGGATTTCCTGGGGTTCAGCGTCGAATTCGAACATCGCTTCGAAGCGGATCTGCCGCTGTACCTGGGCATCAGCCGTAACGGCCTGCAACTGCACCTGTCTGAACACCATGGCGATGCGAGCCCCGGGGCGACGATATTCGTGCCGATGCACAACATCGACATGCTCCGCGATGAGTTGCAGGGCAAACGCTACGGTTACGGGCGTCCGGAGATAGTCGAGCAGGGCTGGGGCAAGGTTCTGGAAGTGTATGACCCGTTCGGCAACCGGATTCGCTTCTGCCAAAGCTGATGGGGTGATGGGCCCTGAGCTATAGCCAGGGCCCTGCATAGGTATCTACACAACTTTGTAGCGGCCTGTGGCGAGGGAGCTTGCTTGCGTGGCGGCCTCTGGGGGGTTGGATTAGGCGGGGTACATATCCATTTCTTCGGTAACGGCCTCCTATGGTTCCGCTT
>NZ_CATKPN010000048.1:0-58747 GCF_949767245.1 Pseudomonas sp. IT-P176 | reverse complement strand
CCCCAGAGGCCGCTACAAAGTTGTGTAGATACCTATGCCGCGATGAGGCCAGTCCATTCAACATCGATAATGCCTGACACACCACCATCGCGAGCAAGCTCGTCCCTACGCAAGTTGGGCGGGCGCACCTGCGAGAACCCAAAACCACTGTAGCTATGGGTAACCCCTCGGCGGATGGCTCTTGTAAGAAATATTCGAGAGGAGTACAAATGTACTCCATGAATACTTTAACGCCTCGCCGTGCCGCCATCCTGACCTTTATCCGCGACCGTATCGCGCAACAGGGCCAATCCCCGAGCCTCGCTGAAATCAGCGAGGCCTTTGGTTTTGCCTCGCGCAGCGTGGCGCGCAAGCACGTGCTGGCGCTGACCGAGGGCGGGTTCATCGAGGTCAACCCGCATCAGGCACGGGGCATTCGCCTGCTCAACCAGCCGCGGCGCCCCGAGTTGCTGGACATCCCGGTGCTCGGGCGGGTAGCCGCTGGTGCGCCGATGGGGGTCGATGCCGAGGTGCACAGTCGGCTGTGGCTGGACCCGGCACTGTTCTCGCGGACCCCGGACTACCTGCTGCGGGTGCAGGGCGACTCGATGATCGGCGATGGCATCCTCGACGGCGACCTGGTGGGCGTGCGCCGCAGTGCCGAGGTGCAGAACGGCCAGATTGTGGTCGCACGGCTCGAAGGCGAAGTCACCATCAAGCGCTTTGAACGGGCCGGGGACAGCGTGCGCTTGCTGCCGCGCAACCCGGCCTACAGCCCCATTGTGGTCAGCGCCGATCAGGACCTGGCGATCGAAGGGGTGTTCTGCGGCCTGGTGAGACAAGGCTGATGGGTGCCGTCGTTGCGCTGGACACCCTGTTCCATCGCGGCCAGGTCTGGAAAGGCCGGCCTGCGCCCGCCGACGTCAGCCGCCAACCCACCGGGCATGCTGCGCTGGACGCGGCGTTGCCCAGCGGCGGCTGGCCGGAAGCGGCACTCAGCGAGATATTGATTGCCGGGCAGGGCGTCGGTGAGTTGCAGCTGGTGTGGCCGGCCCTGGCCCGGCTGACCGCGGACGGTGAGCGGGTGGTGCTGGTGGCGCCGCCCTGCGTGCCCTATCCCCAGGCGTGGCAGAACGCCGGGATCGACCTGCGCCAGTTGTCGGTCATCCAGGCCAGTGACCGCGAGGCCCTGTGGGCGGCGGAACAATGCCTGCGCTCGGGCAGTTGCGGCGCAGTACTGTGCTGGCCGAAACAGGCCGATGACCGCGCCTTGCGGCGTTTGCAGGTGGCTGCCGAAACCGGCCAGACCCTGGCCTTCGCCTATCGCTCGATCAAGGACGCGATCAACCCTTCGCCGGCAGCCCTGCGCATCGCTATCGATGCGCGGCCCGCCCAGTTGCGGGTGCTCAAGTGCCGCGGCGGGCTGGCCCGTACGGCGCCCATTGCCTTCGCCCCGGGGCATTGAGGTTGCTATGCGCTGGGTCTGTATCCTGTTCCCGCAACTGGCGCTGGACGCTGTCTTGCGTCAGCGCAGCGACCCCGACGAGCCGCTGGCGCTGCTGAGCGGCCCGGCACAACGCCGGGTGTTGCAGGCGGTGAATGAGCCGGCGCGGGCCCTGGGCTTGCGGGCCGGGCAGTCGATGACGGCCGCCCAGGCCCTGAGCAAGGCTTTTGCCTGCGCCGACTATGACCAGGCGGGAGTGGAACACTGGCAGCAGTTTCTCGCGGCCTGGGCCTACCGCTTCAGTTCCCAGGTCAGCGTGCATTTCCCACGTACCGTACTGTTTGAAATCGAGTCGAGCCTGGCGCTGTTCGGGCCCTGGCCGCAGTTCGAGGCCCGCTTGCGTGCCGAGCTGACGGCCCTGGGGTTTCGCCATCGCCTGGTGGCGGCGCCCAATCCCTTGGCCGCGCGGATCCTGGCCAACGCCTACGACGGCCTGGCGGTGTCGGACTCCCAGGCCCTGGGGCCGTTGCTTGGGCAGATGCCGGTCGAGCGCATCGGCCTGGCGCCGACGGTCGCCAGCGCCCTGTCACGCATGGGCCTGCGCACCCTTGGCCAGGTCCAGGCGCTACCCCGGCAAACCCTGGCCCGGCGGTTTGAGGCAGCGGTGCTCAAGCACCTCGATACCCTGCTGGGCGACCGACCGCTGGCCTTGGCCTTCTACCTGCCGCCGGACCGCTTCGACGTGCGCATCGAACTGAATTTTGATGTGCAATCGCACCAGGCCCTGCTGTTTCCGTTGCGCCGGCTGACCGCTGACCTGGCGGCGTTTCTCTGTGGTCGTGACAGTGGCGTGCAGCGGTTCGACCTGTACCTGGAGCACGCCGGCCTGCCTGATACCCTGATCAAGGTCGGGCTGCTGAGTGCCGAGCGCGACCCGGGCATGCTGTTCGAGCTGGCCCGGGGGCGCCTGGAACAGGTACAGGTCGAGGCCCCGGTACGTGGGTTTCGCCTGTCGGCGCAGGACTTGCCGAGCTTTGTACCGCAGCGCCGCGAGCTGTTCGACGAACGCCCGCAGCAATCCTTGCCCTGGGAGCAGTTGCGCGAGCGCCTGCGCGCCCGCCTGGGCGACGATGCCGTGCAGGGCCTGGGATTCCAGGCCGACCACCGCCCCGAGTGTGCCTGGCAACCCCATGCCCAGAGCCAGCCTGCCACGCTGCTGTCGCGGGCGCAGCGCCCGGGCTGGTTGCTGACCGAGCCGCAGGCGGTACAGGAAAGCGCGGCACGGATTCTCATGGGGCCGGAACGCATCGAGTCCGGCTGGTGGGATGGCGCCGATGTGCGCCGCGACTATTACCTGATCCAGACTCGTGCCGGGCAACAGGGCTGGGCCTATCGCGGGGTGGGCGAGGGTGGGCCGCTGTGGCTGCAGGGCTGGTTTGCATGAGCGGCGGGTATGCCGAGCTGCACTGCCTGTCGAACTTCAGTTTCCAGCGCGGTGCCTCCAGTGCCGGGGAACTGTTCGAACGGGCCAGGCGCCAGGGCTACCAGGCCCTGGCGATCACCGACGAATGCACCCTGGCCGGCATCGTTCGCGCCTGGCAAGCGGCCAGGGTGCAGGGGTTGCCGCTGATCATCGGCAGTGAAATGCGCATCGAGAACGGCCCGAAGCTGGTGCTGCTGGTGGAGAACATCGAGGGTTATCAGGCCCTGTGCCGCCTGATCACCCAGGCCCGGCGGCGTGCGGAAAAAGGCCAGTACCGGGTCCTGCGCGAAGACTTTGCCGAGCCCCTGCCCGGGCTGTTGGTCTTGTGGCTGCCGGACCCGGACGATGCGCCGGGCGAGGGCGCCTGGTTAAAAGGGCTGTTTGGCGCGCGGTTGTGGCTGGCGGTGGAGTTGCATTGCGGGCAGAACGATGCCCGGCGCCTGGCCGATCTGCAGGCCCTGGCGGCACAGTTGCAGATCCGCGCCGTGGCCAGCGGTGATGTGCACATGCATGCCCGTGGTCGCCGGGCGCTGCAGGACTGCATGACTGCGATTGCCCTGCATGTGCCGGTGGCCGCCGCCGGGCAGCGCCTGCACCCCAATGGCGAGCGGCATCTGCGCAGTCTTGAGGCGCTGGGTGAGCTGTATCCGCGCGCGCTGCTCGACGAAACCCTGGAGATTGCCCAACGCTGCCGTTTCGATCTCACTCAGTTGCGCTATCAATACCCTCGTGAGCTGGTGCCTGAAGGGCAGACGCCGACCTCCTGGCTGCGCCACTTGACCGCGCAGGGCCTGGCCCGGCGCTGGCCGCAAGGCCCGGACAGCAAGGTGCAGGCGCTGATCGACAAGGAACTGCAACTGATTGCCGAGCTGGGCTACGAGAGCTATTTCCTCACCGTCGAGGACATCGTCAGCTTCGCCCGGCGCCAGCGCATCCTGTGCCAGGGCCGAGGCTCGGCGGCCAACTCGGCAGTGTGTTTTGCCCTGGGCATTACCGAAATCGACCCGAGCCGGATGAACATGCTGTTCGAGCGGTTCCTGTCCCGCGAGCGCAACGAGCCGCCGGATATCGACGTCGATTTTGAGCACGAGCGCCGTGAGGAGGTCCTGCAATACGTGTTCCAGCGCTATGGTCGGCGCCGGGCGGCGCTGACGGCAGTGGTCAGCACTTACCACGCGGCCGGGGCGATCCGCGATGTGGCCAAGGTCCTTGGTTTACCGCCCGACCAGATCAACGCCCTGGCCGACTGCTGCGGCCACTGGAGTGACGACGCGCCGGGGCTTGCGCGTTTGCGTGAAAGTGGCTTTGACCCTGACACCCCGCTGCTGCGCCGGGTGTTGAGCCTGACCCGGCAACTGATCGGCTTCCCTCGGCACCTGTCCCAGCACCCGGGTGGCTTCGTGATTTCCGAGCAGCCGCTGGACAGCCTGGTGCCGGTGGAAAACGCGGCCATGGCCGAGCGCACGATCATCCAGTGGGACAAGGACGACCTGGACATGGTCGGCCTGCTCAAGGTCGACATCCTGGCCCTGGGCATGCTCAGCGCCATTCGCCGCTGTTTCGACCTGCTGCGCTACCACCGCGGGTTGGACCTGAGCCTGGCGAATATCCCGGCCGAAGACCCGCCGACCTACGAGATGATCTGCCGCGCCGACACCATCGGCGTGTTCCAGATCGAGTCCCGGGCGCAGATGTCGATGCTGCCCCGGCTGCAACCTCGCACCTTCTATGACCTGGTGATCGAAGTGGCGATCGTCCGTCCCGGGCCGATCCAGGGCGGGATGGTGCACCCCTATCTGCGGCGGCGGAACAAGGAGGAGCCAGAAACCTATCCCAGCGTGGCGCTCGAAGCGGTGCTCAAGCGCACCCTGGGGGTGCCGTTGTTCCAGGAACAGGTCATGCAGATCGCCATCGTGGCGGCCGACTACAGCCCCGGCGAGGCGGATCAACTGCGCCGCGCCATGGCCGCCTGGAAACGTCACGGTGGCCTCGACTCGCACCAGGTGCGCCTGCGCGAAGGCATGCTGAAAAACGGCTATTCAGAGGCGTTTGCCGCGCAGATCTTCGAGCAGATCAAGGGGTTTGGCAGCTACGGTTTCCCCGAGTCCCACGCCGCCAGCTTTGCCCTGCTGACCTACGCCAGTTGCTGGCTCAAATGCCATGAGCCGGCGGCGTTTGCCTGTGCCTTGATCAACAGCTGGCCGATGGGTTTCTACAGTCCCGACCAGATCCTCCAGGACGCGCGCCGGCATCAACTGCAGATCCGCCCGGTGGACATCAGCGCCAGTGCCTGGGATTGCAGCCTGGAACCGATTGCCCAGCAGCAGCCGGCGATCCGCCTGGGCTTGCGCATGATCAAGGGGTTTCGTGAGGAGGACGCCCGGCGTATCGAGGCGGCACGCCTGTGCCGGGCCTTCGTCGATGTGGCCGACCTTGGCCAGCGCGCCGGGCTCGATGCCCGGGCCCATGCGTTGCTGGCCGATGCCGGCGCCTTGCGTCCGCTCGCCGGCAATCGTCACCGGGCGCGTTGGGAGGTGGCGGGGGTGCAGCAACAACTGGGACTGTTCGCCGGCTTGCCGAGCCAGGACGAACCGCCGGTGAGCCTGCCGACCCCCACCGTCAGTGAAGACCTGCACGCCGACTACCACAGCGTCGGCACCACGCTCGGCCCCCATCCGCTGGCACTGTTGCGCGAGCAGTTGCGGGCCCGGCGTTGCCGCAGCTCACTGCAGTTGCTGGAGGTCGAACACGGACGCAACGTCAGCGTCGCCGGCCTGGTCACCGGCCGCCAGCGTCCGGGCACCGCCAGTGGCGTGACCTTCGTCACCCTGGAAGACGAGTTTGGCAACATCAACGTGGTGGTCTGGCGCGACCTCGCCGAGCGCCAGCGCAAGACCCTGGTCGGGGCGCAATTGCTCAAGGTCGACGGGCGCTGGGAAAAGGTCGGCGAAGTGCGCCACCTGATCGCCGGCCGCCTGAGCGACCTGAGTCCGCTGCTGAACGGCATCAGCGTGCACAGTCGGGATTTTCATTGAATCAGCCGTTGGCGAAATTGCGCAACAGTCGCGCGGTTTCCACTGGACGCTCCAGCATGGGCAAGTGGTTGCAGCCGTCCAGGGTCACCAACTGCCGGGCCTGATGGGGCGGCAGGCGGTTTTCCAGGGTCTGCAGGGCAGAGATATCGATCACTCGATCCTCGCGGCAGCCGACGCCGAGCACCGGTATGTTGAGCCGGCCCAGACGCGGGTCCAATGCCCGCCATTGGGAAGGCGGGCGGATTTGCTCCAGGGTCGATTCGATGAAGGCGCGCTGGGCGCGGTTGAGACTGATGGCGTCTGCCACCTGCTGGTCGGACATCGGCAGTGGATCGAGGTAGACCAGGCGCGCGGTGCGTTCGACACCGGCACGGTCATCGTAGATAAACGGGTTGTCACCGGCATTCAGGGCACGGATGAAGTCGTTTTCGACAAAGCTCAATCCCAGGGATCCGATCAGCGCCAGTCGGGCTACCCGCTGTGGCCGTTCGACGGCATGCACCCCGGTTATGGCGCCGCCCATGGAATGACCGACCAGGGTGAGCTGTTGGAGATCAAGCGCCTGGATAAACCCATCAAGGCGCGTCGCCTGGGCTTCAATGTCATAGTTCTGGCCCGGGAGGCGCGTCGATTCACCCCAGCCAGGAAGGTCGGGAATGATCAAGTGAAAGTCTGTGCCGAGGTCTGCGGCGAGGCGGGCCCAAACGTCCTTGCCGGAAGCAAACCCATGGACGAGCAGCAGGCTCGGGCCGTTTTTCTCGCCCTCGTAATAGGCCCAGGTCGTGTCACCGACCTGGATCGCACGGGACTGCAGGGCGGTGCCTGGGGGCGGCAAACCATCGGCACGGGCCGTGGCGAGGCAAGGCAGCAGGGCCAGCGCAAGACTGAGCAAATGGGCCAGCAGTCGGTTGCGGGATTTATCGCGACGGGTGAAGCGCGGGTCAACGTCCATGTCATTACAGTCCTGTAGGCGAGGTGGGTGGGCTCATGCCCTGCAGGATCGATTTGAAGAGGAGTGCGGCGTCGCGGCAATGCTGGCAACCGGGAAAAACTGCCAGTTGAAGTTTCCGCTTGCTGCCGACCTCGAAGGTGGCCGGCACAGCGCCTTATTAGTGCTGTCCTCGGCGATAGCACTTTGCAATAATGCCGCGCGCCGACTCCTCGAAGCCTGGCTGTCGATTTCCATCCCATCATTATCTTTTGTTGCTGCAACGTGCAGTAACCAGGCCTGTTCGTGCCGGGATAAACAGTTTTTACATAAGGAATATGCAGTGAGAATGATCTCTCGGATGGTGCTGTCAGGTGCAGCGATAGCCATCGCGGCCACGCTCGGCGGATGTGCAACCGAAAGCTCCCGTGCCTTGCCGGTGGCCAAAGTCGAAAGCGCCACTCAGGCCTGGAGCGGTGCTCGGGTGCCTATGGCAGTCGGCAAGTTCGACAACCGCTCCAGCTACATGCGCGGGATTTTCTCTGATGGCGTAGACCGTCTCGGTGGCCAGGCCAAGACCATCCTGATCACACATTTGCAGCAGACCAACCGCTTCAGCGTGCTGGACCGAGACAACATGGGTGAAATCCAGCAGGAAGCGGCTATCAAGGGCCAGGCCCAACGCCTCAAGGGCGCCGACTTTGTGGTGACCGGCGATGTCACCGAGTTCGGTCGCAAGGAAACCGGCGATCGCCAACTGTTCGGCATTCTTGGTCGTGGCAAGACCCAGGTGGCTTACGCCAAGGTCAACCTGAATATCGTCAACATCAGCACCTCGGAAGTGGTGTATTCGACCCAGGGCGCGGGCGAGTACGCGTTGTCCAACCGCGAAGTGATCGGCTTCGGCGGTACCGCTTCCTACGACTCGACCCTCAACGGCAAGGTCCTGGACCTGGCCATGCGCGAAGCGATCAATCGTCTTGTAGACGGCATGAACGCCGGTGCCTGGAAGCCGGGCAACTGATCAAGGTCGATCACCAGGAGCGATACCGATGAGCAAGTGTATGGCGTGGCCAATGATGGCCCTGGCCTTGTCGGGCAGCGTGTTGCTGGCCGGATGCAGCACCCCGAAAACCCTGTACCAATGGGAAGACTACCAGCCCCAGGTGTATGAGTACTTCAAGGGCGAAGAGCCCAAGGAAGCTCAGGCCGAAGCGCTGGAGCGCGACCTGCAGAAGATCAATGCCACGGGCAGCACCCCGCCACCGGGTTACCACGCCCACCTGGGGCTGTTGTACCTGAGCATGGGCAAGGACGATCAGATGGTGCAGCAGTTCCGGACCGAGAAAGCCCTGTTTCCCGAATCCGGGCCGTACATGGACTTCCTGCTCAAGAACGCCAAGACCGGAGATGCCAAATGATCGTGCGCTCAGTAAAACTGCTGGCTGGGGCCCTGGCCCTGGCCCTGCTGGGTGGATGTGTCAGCCCCAAGACCGTGGACTATTCGGCGTACAAGCAAAGCCGTCCGAAAAGCATCCTGGTGTTGCCGCCGCTGAACGACTCGCCGGACGTCAAGGCCACTTACAGCATGCTGTCCCAGGTGACCTTCCCATTGGCGGAAGCCGGTTACTACGTCTTGCCCATCGCCCTGGTTGACGAGACCTTTCGCCAGAACGGCCTGACCACGCCGGCAGACATCCACCAGGCGCCCGCCAATAAGCTGCAGGAGATCTTCGGTGCCGACGCCGCGCTCTACATCACCGTGAGTGAGTACGGCACCAGCTACATGCTGATCGCCAGCGACACCGTGGTCACGGCCAGCGCCAAGTTGGTGGATCTGCGCACCGGCACTACCCTGTGGACTGGCACCGCCCGGGCCTCCAGCGAAGAGAGTGGCGGCGGCGGTGGTGGCGGCCTGGTCGGCATGCTGATTACCGCGGCGGTCAAACAGATCGTCAACAGCTCCACCGACGCCGGTCACCCGGTTGCCGGCATCACCAGTGTCCGGCTGCTGTCAGCTGGGCAACCAGCAGGCCTGCTGTATGGACCGCGTTCGCCCAAGTACGGCACCGATTGAGCTGAACTGACTGCGGATTCAGGCGTAGCTCGGCCCGCACATCGCGGGCTGACAAGCGCCGCGAGTTGGACAACAATGAAACCATCAGCGCCGGCCGCGCTCCAAGCTTTGAGCGCGGGCCCACCTGCGTCGGTCCGTTGTTCCACCTTTGCGCTGTGCGCACAGAGTCCATCGATGCAGTTTCTAACGCAGAATCATGGTTGTAGCGGGTGGAGCGGCGAAATGGCCGAACGCATTCGCGCGTTCGACTGGAGCGTCACCGAACTGGGCAGCTACGATACCTGGTCGCGCAGCCTGCGCAGTTCGGTGCAGTTGCTGCTGGCCTCACCGGTGCCGCTGGTGATGCTCTGGGGACGCCCCGGCTACATGATCTACAACGATGCCTATTCGGTGTTTGCCGGCGGGCGTCATCCCTATCTGCTCGGCTCGCCAGTGGAACTGGGTTGGCCGGAGGTCGCCGAATTCAACCGTAACGTGGTCGACACCTGCCTGGCTGGTGGCACCCTTTCATACCGCAACAAAGAGCTGGAGCTGTTGCGTAACGGCCAGCCCGAAGCCGTGTTCATGGACCTCTACTACAGCCCGGTGGCCGATGATGACGGCGTGCCGGCCGGGGTCCTCGCGATTGTCGTGGAAACCACCGCCCACATGACCTCTGAACGCCTGCGCGAACAGGCCGAAGCAGCCTATCGTGCCGACAACGAACGGGTACGCCTGGCGCTCAATGCCGGGGCCTTGCTGGGGTCGTTTGTCTGGGACATTCGGGCCAATCTGCTGTCCGGGGATGAGCGGTTTGCGCGGACTTTTTCCTATCCGTGCGAGCAGTCGCTGGAGCTGATGTCACCCGAGTACGCCGCGACCAGAATCCATCCCGATGACTTGCCAGAGGTTAATCAGCTGGTGGAGCAAGCCCTGGAAAATGGTGGCCCGTTCAATGCTGAATACCGTATCCGGCGGGCGGATGACAGTTATTGCTGGGTGCTGGCCAGTGGTTGCTGCGAGTTCGATGAACAAGCTCAACCCCTGCGTTTTCCCGGGGTGCTGATCGATATCCACGAGCGCAAGACTGCCGAAGAGAACCTGCTCAAGTTCACCCGCAACCTGGAGCAGCGGGTCGCCGATGAGGTGGAAGGGCGCCTCGCCGCTGAGGAGCAATTGCGCCAGTCGCAGAAACTCGAAGCCATTGGTGGATTGACCGGCGGCATTGCCCATGACTTCAATAATCTGTTGCAGGTGATCGCCGGCAACCTGCACCTGTTGGCCCGCCATGAAGCCGAGAACGCCAACGTGCAGCGCCGGGTCGGTGCCGCCCTGGCAGCCGTCGAGCGCGGTGCCATGCTGTCCTCGCAACTGCTCGCCTTTGCCCGCCGCCAGCCCTTGTCGCCGGCGGTCTACAACCCTCGGCAAATCTACCAGCGCCTGGGGGAATTGCTGCAGCGTGCGCTGGGCGAAACCATTCAGATCGATGTGCAACTGCCCGACGACCCCTGGTGCATTTCGGTCGACCGCAACCAGTTGGAAAACGCCTTGCTCAACCTGGCGATCAATGCCCGTGACGCGATGCATAGCGAAGGCACGATTGTGATCAGTGGCAAAAACGTCGTGCTCGATCGCTTCGTGTGCGTCGGCAAGGGCATCAGCGCTGGCGACTATGTGCGCCTGTCGGTGATCGACCCCGGCGAGGGCATGGATGCGGCGACCCTCAAGCAGGCGTTCGAACCGTTCTTCACCACCAAGGCCGACGGCCAGGGCACCGGCCTGGGCCTGAGCATGGTGTTCGGTTTCGTCAAACAGAGCGGTGGGCATATCGAGATGACCAGCGAGGTCGGCGGCGGCACGTGCGTGCACATGTATTTTCCTCGCAGTGAACGCGCCCAGAGCCGTGAGATGCCATCGCGAAGTGTGCCAGGCACAGGCGGCAACGAGACGATCCTGGTGGTGGAGGACAACGAGGAAGTACGTGGTACCGCCGCCGAATTTCTCCAGGCCTCGGGCTACCAGGTGTTGCTCGCGGGCAATGGCGACAGTGCCATGCAGTTGCTGCTGGACGGGGCGACGGTGGACCTGATTTTTACCGACGTGGTGATGCCCGGGCTGATCAAGAGTTCCGACCTGGCCGCCTGGGCCAAGGTCCAGGTGCCTGCAGTGGCGGTGCTGTTCACCTCGGGCCATACCCGCGACATCATTTCCGACAATCATCAGCTTAGCCCCGACACCTACTTGCTGAGCAAGCCCTATGGTCCGGATGCGCTGTTGAGCATGATCCGCAGTGTCCTGGGGGAGAGCGGCCGCGGGTGAGGGGCGACGAACGGACACCGCTGGTCCGATTGACGGTCGACAGCGACCCTCAGGCAAGGCCATGCTGATAACTGGTGAACACAGGACAAGTGTTCGCCACCGATCAACAAACGGAGGTGTTCCATGCCGGTGAAACATGACCTGTATCAGGACTTGAGCTATTCAAAGGAAGACATTCAGAAAAAGCGTGCCAATGATCCCCACCTGCACGCGCTGCTGGATAAATACTCGGATATCGACACCCAGGTACTGAAGGCGGAAGCCGCTGCCCAGGCCGACGACGAGGTGAGGAAGCTCAAGGCCAAACGCCTTACGATCAAAGACGAAATCTCCAAAAGCTTGAACGGTGCCTCCAAGGCTTGACCACTCGGCGGGGGCGCAGCGTCGCCCCCGTGATTTACTCAAGGCAGTGCTGACAACGCCTTGGCCAAAGGCAGTCGCACCATATGACTGGACTTCAGCGAACCGAAATACAGCCAGTCGCCATACTCGCGGACCGTGGTGATGGGTGAGTAGTTGCCACTGCTGGCATCCTGCAGGTTACTGATCACCTTGCCGTCCAGATCCAACCCCAGGGCAAACGCTCGGCGCTCCACCGGCTTGGGCAGGAGCATCATCGCCCTGACGATCATCTTGCGCACGAACGGATACCCGGCCAACCCATCGAGCAGGCTGTTGCGCGGTGCGTACAACGCCACCCAGAAACGCTCCTGGCCATTGAAGCTGAGGTTGTCCGGCAAGCCCGGCAGGTTGTCGACGAACACTTCGCGGGTGCGTGCCTTGGGGCCGCTCAGCCAGTAGCGGGTGATGCGATAGGCACCGGTTTCGTTAACCAGCACAAAGCTGTCATTGGGCCCCAGCGCCACGCCATTGGCGAACTCCAGGCGGTCCAGCAACTGCTCGGTCTTGCCACTCTGGAAGTCATAGCGCAACAGACGCCCGTCACCCCCGTGCTCGATGATCGCCTCGCCATCATGGCCGTAGCCCCACCGACTGGAAGCATCGCTGAAATAGGCGTAGTGCCCGGTCCGGTCGATGACCACATCATCGGTAAAGCCCAGGGGCACGCCGCCGGCCTCGGTGCTCAGGGCGATCAACTGGCCTTGGGTATCGAGGGCCAGCAGGCCCTTGATGGCGTCGGCGATGATCAGCCGGCCATCCGGATGCCGGGCCAGGCCCAGGGGGCGGCCGCCGGTGTCGGTCAGCACCTTGAGGACCTTGCCGTCCAGGCTGCTGCGGATTACCCGGCCGTCATGCAGGCCGCTGATCAGGAAGCCGTCTTCCAGCAGCAGGGCTTCGGGCCCCGGGAGGTTGGCCGCGCCGACGTGCTCCACGTCCCTGAGCCGTTGGTTTTCGGCAAACACCCCCGAGACCAGGGAAGGTGCTGGCGACGGCTTCCAGGCCACGGGTTGCACCTGGGTCGGCGCCAGCAGCAGGAACAGCCCGATCAGCACCACGACCACCAACAGCAAACCACTGAGGCTGACGCGCCGGCGCGCGCCGCTCATCAAGCGACGGCTCCGGCGGGCTTGACCAGCGTGCCCAGCGCGCGGTCGCGCAGGGCCAGCAGCGACACCGCTGACTCGCGGTCGATCCGCCGCTTGAGCAGCAATTGATTGGCCAGGCGCATCCACAGACCGCTGAAGCGGTACTCCAGGGTACGCACAAAACGGCTGCCGTCGCCCTCGCTGCTGCATTCATAGGTCAACAGCAATTCCAGGCCATGATCGCCCTGGGCCCGGGCGCTCCAACGACGCCCCGGCAGGTATTCGTTGACCTCCCAGCTCAGGTGCCCGGCGCGACCACCGGCGTGGATGTCCTCTTCAAAACGTGCCCCGGCATGCAGCGGTCCTTGCGGCCCCTCGACCCGCAGCGAGGAGGGGTGCCACTCCGGCCAGCGGGTGGCGCTGCTGGCGTAGGCGAGCACGGCAATCGGCTCGCGGGCAATGTCGATCTGGTGCTGCAGGCGGGTCATGGGCGTTCTGCTCCAAGGCAGGTGGGCGTGGTTGGGGTGGTCTTCCCAGTACAGCGTGTCAAACAGGTAGTCCATCAGTGGCAACACGATGTTGAAGTTGCGCGCCTGCATCAGCTCGCGCCGATGATGCAGTTCATGCAGGTGGCGCATCTGGCGGATCCACGGCAGGCGGGTGAGGGGATTGCTCGGCGGCAGGTGTTCGCAGGCATGAAACACTTCGTAGGTCAGGTAGCCGAGGATCATGCAGCCGGCGAACAGTCCAGCAACGTTGCCATTGAACTGCGCCAGCAACCACCAGGCGGGCAAGGTGACCAGCAGGCAATGCACCACGATCAGCCAGGCCGGAAACAGAATCACCCGCCAGTCGCGCGCGGTGTCGTAGGCCATTTGGCCGGGGGCGAAAAAACTGTGGTGATCGCCGGCATGACGGGCATAAAACAGGCGGGCAAAGGCATGCTTGTGATGGCCCAGGTGCCGGTGCACGGTATAGACCACCAGGTTGAACAGCAGCAGGGTCAGCGGCACCGCCAGCCATTCGAGCACTTGCACCTGCTCCAGCGTACCCCAGAACAGGCTGATCGCCGTGATCCCGAACACCAGCACAAACCCTGCGTGTAGCCACGGATTGTAGAAGCGGTGGATCTCGGCGCGATATCGGTTGCGAAACGCCTGCGTGGTTTGCCTCACCCTGATCACCTGTTGTCGTTGTTATTGACAGAAGATTAGTCGCGGGCAAATTATCCGGCCAATGGATCTGCGTAATAGCCGGTGATCCAGGCGCTGAATGCCGATCCGGGAGGCCAGGTGATGATTGACTGCAAACGTGCTTACGCGCCGGCGGAGGCCAGTGACGGTTGTCGAGTGCTGGTGGATCGGCTCTGGCCGCGCAATTGTCCCCGCCAGCAGTTGGCGCTGGCTCAATGGCTGCCGCAGGTGGCGCCCTCGACTGCGCTGCGACGCGCCTTCAAGACCGCCGAAATTGACTTTGCGCACTTTCGCCTGGGTTACCGACAAGAGTTGGCGGCGCAACCGGGCCATTGGTGGCAATTGCTGGAGTTGGCCGAACGTGGCCCGCTGACGCTGATCTACGCGGCTCGTCATGAGACGCAGAACAATGCCCGAGTCCTTGCCGAGTGGCTGGAGGACGAGCTGGACCGATGTGACACTGGCAGTTCACCGGTGTGTTATGCCGAGCTGTTCAAGGCGCCTTGAGCGCCTTCAGAGCAGTGGGTCCCAGCGCTGTGACCAGTCGCTTTCCCGCTGGACCAGTTGGCGCAGTAGCTCGAACGCCTGCTGCAGTACCTGGGAATCACGATCGCGCGAATACACCAGGAACGTCGGGTAGCTGAACTCCGGCGCCTTGGGCACCCGCTCCAGCACCCCGCTGTCCAGATAGGACTGCACCACCCGGGTCCGGAAGTAACCGGCGCCACCGTTCTGCAGAATGTACTGCAACGCCAGCGGCCCGAGGTTGAAACTCAGCACGGCTTTGGCCTTGTCCGGCAGCGCAGAGTCGTGCTGACGGCGAAAGTCGCTGCCCCAGTCGATGTACACATAGGGTTCGGGTTGCGAGGGCAGTCGTACCAGGATCAGCTTTTCCTCGAGCAGTTGCTCGACCTGCAGCCGCGGCCAGTATTCGGGTTGAAACACCAGGGCGGCGTCCAGCACGCCCATTTCCAACTGCCGCAGCAGGGCTTCGCCGTTGCCGATTTCCGTGCGCAGGGCGTAGGCCGGAATGTTGGCGCGAATGTCCCGGGCCCAACTGAGCATCAACGGATTGCACAGGCTGACCTCGCCACCGATGTGCAGCACATTGCGGTAGCCGTCCGGCAGGGGCAAGTCGCGGCGGGCCGCCTCCCAGGTCTGCACCAACTGATTGGCATACACCACAAAGGCCTCACCGTCGGCCGTCAGGCGGGCGCCGGCACGGTTGCGCACGAACAGGGTGGCGGCCAGTTGGCTCTCGAGTTTTTGTACCCGCGCGGTGATCGCGGTCTGGGTGACGTGGAGTTTTTCCGCGGCCGCGGCCAGGCTGCCGCAACGCACGATTTCCAGGAAGG
Organism: Pseudomonas sp. IT-P176; assembly: GCF_949767245.1. Classification (NCBI taxonomy): domain Bacteria; kingdom Pseudomonadati; phylum Pseudomonadota; class Gammaproteobacteria; order Pseudomonadales; family Pseudomonadaceae; genus Pseudomonas; species Pseudomonas sp. IT-P176. The sequence continues at coordinate 43,468 of NZ_CATKPN010000048.1, read as the reverse complement.
TACGGGCGAGATCGATGTCCATGGGCCGGTCGCTGACGTAAAGGGCCCCGCAGTGTAGAGCAAGCGGGCACTGAAGGCCCGTCGGGGGCCTGAAACGACGAATCCCGCCTTGGCGGCGGGATTCGTCTGCAGCTTGGCCGGGCCTCCACAGGGGAGGCCGCTGGCTTAGGCCGGGAACAGCTCGGACAGTTTCATCGCCAGCATCATGTCGCCTTCAGCGCGCAGTTTGCCGCCCATGAAAGCCTGCATGCCATCGGTTTCGCCGCTGACGATGCCTTGCAGGGTTTCGCTGTCCATGACCAGGGTCACTTGGGCGTCCGGGTTCTCGCCTTCTTTCAGTTCGCAGGTGCTGTCTTTGACAACCAGCGAGAAGTTCTTGTCTTCGTCGATACGGAAACCGAACACCAGGTCCAGGCCGGCAGCGGCGGCTGGGTTGAACTTGGCTTGCATTGCTTGTACGGCGTCAGCTACGGAGGTCATGGTTCGATCCTTTTATGGGGTGTTACAGCAAGGGTCACAGTAATCCGGGGTTCATCGGAAAGTGATGAGTTCCGGGGCCTTCAACAGTTGCAGGTGGGCATGACTGTTGAAAGAAGCCAGGGCCACCTCGCGACCACGGAACTTCAAGTGGTTGAGCGAGGTGTTGACGATTTGCCAGTTCAGCTCGAAAGCCTGTTTGGCTGGCATCAGCGTAATCAGGTGGAGCAGGGCGGTAATGGTGCCGCCGGAGGTGAACACGGCGATCTTCTGGGTGTTGTCGGCCTGTTCCAGTATGCGTTGCAGGCCGGCCTGCACCCGTTCGACAAACCCGAGCCAGCTTTCCAGGCCGGGTGGGTCGTAGGTGCCGGCCAGCCAGCGCTCGATGATCAGGGCGAAGATGCGCTGGAACTCGCCGCGGTTGTGCGCCGCGTTGCGTAGGATGTGCAGGGCCTCGGGTTCTTCGGGCAGCAGGTCCGGGAGCAGCGCACGGATCACCGCGTCGGCGTCGAACTCATTGAAGGCCGAGTCGGTCTCCAGGGTCGGCACCGGCAGGCCAACGGCGGCGAACTGCGCCAGCGCGCTGTTGGCGGTGTGTTGCTGGCGGCGCAGGTCGCCGGCCAGGCAGCGATCGAAGCTCAGCCCCAGCTCAGCCAGGTGGCTGCCGAGGATTTCTGCCTGGCGCACCCCGGTCGGCGACAACACGTCGTAGTCGTCTGCACCGAAGGAGGCCTGGCCATGTCGAATCAAGTAGATGCTGCCCACGTCCGCGTCATCCCGGTACGTTGAAGGTTTTGCGAGGTTATGAGGATGCCGGTGAGCTGTCAATGAAAAAACATACGCTTGTTTGAAATGCTCGTTGGAGGCCCCTCGCATCAGGTTTCACGGCTGGCCGCAACGCGGTCGCATGGGTATGCTGGAGCTATCCGCGCCCGCGTATCGAGCGGCGCACCGTCGTTAAGGAGTCCATGTGGAGTTTTTTGCCGAGTACGCAAGTTTTCTGGCTAAAACCGTTACCCTGGTGATCGCCATCCTGGTGGTCCTGGCCAGCTTTGCCGCGCTGCGCAGCAAGGGCCGGCGTAAATCAGCGGGCCAGTTGCAGGTCAGCAAACTCAACGATTTCTACAAGGGGCTGCGCGAGCGCCTGGAGCAGACCTTGCTCGACAAGGACCAGCTCAAGGCCCTGCGCAAATCCGAAGCCAAGTCCGAGAAGAAGCACAAGAAAAAGCCTGAGGCCAAGCCGCGGGTGTTCGTCCTCGACTTCGACGGCGACATCAAGGCCTCGGCCACTGAGAGCCTGCGCCACGAAATCACCGCGCTGCTGTCCCTGGCCACGCCCAAGGACGAAGTGGTCCTGCGCCTGGAAAGCGGCGGTGGCATGGTGCATAGCTACGGGCTGGCCTCCTCGCAACTGGCGCGGATTCGCCAGGCCGGCGTGCCACTGACCGTGTGCATCGACAAGGTCGCCGCCAGCGGCGGCTACATGATGGCGTGCATCGGCGAGAAGATCATCAGCGCGCCCTTTGCCATCCTCGGCTCGATCGGCGTGGTGGCGCAGTTGCCCAACGTCAATCGGTTGCTGAAAAAACACGACATCGACTTTGAAGTGCTGACCGCTGGCGAATACAAACGCACCCTGACGGTGTTTGGTGAAAACACCGAGAAGGGCCGGGAGAAGTTCCAGGAAGACCTGGATGTGACCCATGAACTGTTCAAGAACTTCGTCGCCCGTTATCGCCCGCAACTGGCCATCGATGAAGTGGCCACCGGGGAAGTCTGGCTGGGTATCGCCGCGCTGGACAAACAACTGGTGGATGAACTCAAGACCAGCGACGAGTACCTGGCCGAACGCGCCAAGGGCGCCGAGTTGTTCCACCTGCACTATGCCGAGCGCAAGAGTTTGCAGGAGCGTGTCGGGTTGGCTGCCAGTGGTTCGGTGGATCGCCTGTTGTTGACCTGGTGGAGCCGCTTGACCCAACAACGGTTCTGGTAACTAACCAGGGATCTGTGTCGTCATGTAGGGGGGAACTCCTACAGGTTTTTTCCAAGCCCTGAATACAAGTAGCGATCCTTGTTACGGGGCTTTTTTGTCATAGATGAATAACTGACTTCATGTGTCGGGATTTCGCCGCCAGTTGGCGATTTTTCCGGCGCGGATCCAGCAGTTCGATCGCTTAGGCTGGGGGTTCCCCACCCACCGCAATGGAACTGCCCAATGAATCAACCTCAACACCCTTTGCCCTTGGCGCTTTCGCGCGAAGACCTCAAGGCAACAGTCGATACCGTCCTGCCGTTATCGCCCGCGCAGTTCGCCAACCAACTGATTCAAGCCAAATGGGGTCATGACCTTGATCCCGAGACCGCGCAACTGGTCACGCTCAACTACAACTTTCACGGCCATCCAGCCCAGGCGGGTGTCGAGCAGGGGCGGGTGGCGAGCACCCGGAGCCTGACCCAGCTCCTGGTGGACAATTATCAAACCGTCGGTGACGGGCGTTTTGGCGAAACGGCGTTCGGTTTGTATACGCCACCCGATATCGGCCCAGCTGTGCAAATCGTCGCCAAAGTCGATGAGTTTGCCTATGTCGGCAGTGGCAACCATGACACCTATGAAGGCATCTACCGTCAGGCTGATCCGCAGACCTACGACCCTTCAACCCAGCTGAAAATCCGTCCTGTGGATTTCAAGCGCTGGGTCTGGGATCTGGAGTTGAAGGACCGCTACAGTGACTATCTGGACCAGGCCTGGCCCACCGATGAGGTCATCATTGCAGCGCCAGCCTACCCGCTGCGCACCTCGGTCAAGACGGCCCTGGTCATGGCGGCGTACTTGCAGCGCCAGGAGCACAGCCTGAGCGAACAGGGTTTGGCCATCGTCCTGCAAGTGGCCGGCCTGGCGCCGCAGCAGCCTTGGGCGCAGGTGACGCTCGAGCAGTTGCAGGCACCGAGCCGCAGCTCGCGCCAGGTCGAAGTCGCGCGCCTGGTGATCTATCGCTACAGCGCCACGGATATCTGGAGTTTTTCTCGTCCCGGCGACCCGAGCGTCGTGCTCTACATCCCCGGCAACTCCTCACCCTTGCATGAGTTTGCCGATACCCGTGCGCTCTGTGCCTGGATCGTGGAGCAGGCCAGGGATGCCGACAAAAAAACCGCACTGGCTGCGCACTTTGCCGAAGACGACCGTGTCGATGGAACCCTCCATGCCGGGGTCGTAACTGCCCTGGAGGGCATGGCGATCTATCCCAGGCAGCACCATCTGCAGCCGGGCCATGGGTTTTTTAATGATGATGGGTACTGGGATGCCGCCAACTATGTCCATCTGGACGTAGCGCCCAGGGCGACCGACCCGTGCGCACAGTTGGTCCTGAGCATGAAGCGGGCGGCCCGTGCCAGCGTTGAAAGCATCCGCGATGACGCTCAGGTCAATCGCGATAACCTCAATGCGGTGGTTGAACCCATGGTGCAATGGATCAACCGCTATGCCCCCTTGGCCTTGTTTGTCCCCGGCGGTGAAGGCCTGTTGGCGCTGGCCGGGATCATCGATGCCGGATATGGCCTGGACCAGGCCGTCAATGGCAGTGATGCGCAGGCGCAGGCCAATGGTGTGACACGCCTGGTGTTTGGCTTGCTCAATGCCCTGCCATTGTTGCGGGCCGGTGCGGTGTTGCGCGGCGAGGCTGGCGCATTGGAGCAGTCGCCCGCTGCTGAGGCCCTGAAGGACCCCGACGGCAGCCTCGACTCTCCTGAACTCTCTACAGCCGTCCCATCACCAGGCCCGGCCACGCGCCTGACCCTGTTGCGTGGGCTGGGTGCGCCGGTGGCTACTTTCAGTGATGAACTGTTGCAGCAGATCGGCAAAGTCAGTGCGGTCGATGACGACATGCTGCACTTGATGCAGGCTGGTCGCCGGCCACCGACGCCGTTGCTGGCCGATACCCTCAGCCGTTTCCGGCTCGACCAGGAACTGGCCGGCGTTGCCGATCCCGCTGCGCGTAGCGAGCTGTTCAATCGCCGCTACCTGGCACTCCAGCACTCGGAGAATGAGTGGGTGCGCCTGTTGCAACGCCAGTATCCCGGCCTGCCGAAAGCCGTTGTGGAGCAGATGCTCGACCGCGTGGGCGTTGACCTCGCCCAGGATCTCGATCCGGCCGCCTGCCGCCAGGTTCTCAAGCGGCTCGACGCCAAGGCCCGTCAATATCAGCAGCACGTGCGCTTGAATCGAGCGTATGAAGGGCTGTACCTGCGGGCGATGAGCAACCCGGAGTCGGACACCCTGGCCCTGCATACCCTCGGGCGCCTGCCCGGCTGGCCGAAGGGTATGCGGATCGAGGTGCTGGACGGCTCGATCAGTGGGCCTGTGCTGGATCATATCGGTCCAACCGATGGCGCCGATTGTCGGCGCTTGATCCGGGTCGGCGCGGGATATCAGCCGTCCGATGTGGCCGCCAACGCCGAGGCTGCAATCGACCTGTATAGCGGGCTGCTTGCGCAGCTGGACAAAGAACAGCGTGCAGCCTTGGGTTTGCACGGAGCGGACCAGGCCGCACAGTTGCGCCGATGTCTTGCGGACCAGGCGTTGTCGCGCTCCGAACTCATGCATGGCCTGGGCCGGATGGATCTGGGCTTGCCGTTCGAGCCTCAGGGGCTGGCAGGCGGCGGTTTTCCCACGACTCTCCAGGGCAGTGCGCTGACCCGCGAAACCATACGCCTGCAGGTCCGCGACCTATACCCCGATTTCACCGATGCCCAGGTCGATGAGCTGCTGCAACGCGAAGGGGCAGGAGCGGCCGCCTGCCTCGACAGGCTGCACAACCAGTTCCAGCAACTGCTGGCGCAACTCAACCTGTGGCTCGATCAGACCGTGCAGGACATCGGCGACATGCAGCACGGTTTTCTCGCCGTCGGTGATCTCGAAGCAGGCGGGATGAACCAGGCTCAGGTGCATGCCCATAACCTGGAGATACTGCAAGCCGATGTTGGTCATGAGCGTGAAGCGCGCAAGGAGCTGGCCCAAGACCTGATTGCGATCTGGCAGCAGCGCACGCCGGCCCCCGGTTGCCTGTACAGCGGCGATGCCATAAACGGTTTCTCGATCAACATGGATTTCGAGGAGTTCCACCGCCTGCCGAACCTCGATGTACGGTTCAGCGCAGTGCGCGAATTGTCCATGCGCGATATTCACCTGGTGGAGCGCGACAGCCTGAACATCTTTCTGCGCAGCATGCCGAATTTGCACAGGCTGAATCTGGAGCGTGTGGATCTGCGTCTGCTGGCCACCGAGGATGACCTGCAAGGCAGATTGCCTGCCGCGATCCTCGACATGAAGGGCTTGCAGAACCTCAATCTGCGCTCGACCTTCCTGGTGTTCGATGAGCGCAGTGCTGGCCAGTTGAGTGGCCTGAAGCAGTTGCAGAAGCTGGACCTGAGTGACAACCCTCTGGGCGTTCCGCCGCTGGTAATGGGGCTCGATGAACTGCAGGTGCTGAACCTGCAGGGTACGGGCATCAGTTGGTGCCCGGTGGGTGTCGCCAAGCAACCCTACCTGACGTCACTGGACCTGCGGGACAACCAGATCAGCCGCGTTCCCCAGGCGATCCTCAACCAGGCGGTATCCCGTGATCGGCTGGGGTTGTGGGGCAATCCACTGACGGATGAGGACACCCTGCTGCGCCTGGTCGAACACCGCGAACGTACCGGCATCAATCTCTGGCTGAGCCAGCCGGGCGAAGGGTATGGCAGCGCCCAACCTTGGTTGGCGGAAGGCGACCCGGCGCTGCAGCAGGCTCGTCAGTCGGTCTGGCAGCGTCTGTCCGTGCGGCCCTCGGGCACGGCGCTGCTACGGGTAATCGATGGGCTGAGCCTGAGTGCGGACTTCCAGGTTGACTATCTGGCGTTGCAGGCGGGGGTCTGGCAACTGTTGGTCGAGGTCGATGCCAGTGAGGAGTTGTGGGGCTGGTTAGGCCGGCTTATCGAATCGACGCCGGGGGATTCGCAAAACCCGTTCAGGTTGTTCGCTGTGCTGGAAGACCGCGCCCGGCTGTACCGTGACTGGGTAGCCCTGGGACGGCCGATTTCGATGGCGGGGCAGGATCTGCCTCGAATGGGGGAGGCGCCTTGAACCCGGGGTGGGTCCAAGGCGTGACGATCAGCGGCGACGGAACAGCGGCAGCGGTTCGTCAGTGGCGGCCTGGTAGGTCACCGAGAAGTCCTTGAGGCTTTCCAGCGCTTCGTACGGGTCTTTGTCGGCACGCAAGGCGTAGGCGTCAAACCCGCAGCGGCGCAGGTAGAACAACTGGTCGCGCAGGATGTCGCCAATCGCCCGCAGCTCGCCTTTGAAGCCGTAGCGGTCGCGCAGCAAACGGGCGTTGGAGTAGTTGCGGCCGTCGGTGAACGCCGGGAAATTGAGGGCGATGACCTGGAATTTATCCACGTCGTCACCGATTTCCTCGGCTTCTTCATCGGCGTCCAGCCACACGCCCAGGCCGCCATCACGGGCCAGGAGCATGCGCCCGTGTTCGCGCCACAGTTGCAACGGCACGATGTAGTCGTCGCAGTTGCTGATCTCATCGATGTTGAAATCCTTGGGCAGCAAGTGCCAGGTTTCGTCGATGACTTCGTTGTTCTTAATGATTCGCTGCATAGACGCGTTCCTTGAAGAGGTCGATGCCGATACGTTGATAGGTGTCGATGAAGCGCTCGTCTTCGGTACGTTGTTCCACGTACACATCGATCAGCTTCGAGATCACGTCCGGCATGGCGTCCTGGGCGAAGGACGGGCCGAGGATCTTGCCCAGGCTGGCGTCGCGGCTGGCGCTGCCACCCAGGGACACCTGGTAGAACTCTTCACCTTTCTTGTCCACCCCGAGGATGCCGATGTGGCCGACGTGGTGGTGACCACAGGCGTTCATGCAGCCGGAGATGTTCAGGTCCAGTTCACCGATGTCGAACAGGTAGTCCAGGTCATCGAAGCGACGCTGGATCGATTCGGCAATCGGGATCGACTTGGCGTTTGCCAGGGAGCAGAAGTCACCCCCCGGGCAGCAGATGATGTCAGTCAGCAGGCCGATGTTCGGCGTGGCAAATCCTTGCTCGCGCAACTCGCCCCACAGGGTGAACAATTGGCTCTGCTCGACGTCGGCGAGAATGATGTTCTGCTCGTGGGAGGTGCGCAGTTGACCAAAGCTGAAGCGATCGGCCAGGTCGGCCACTGCGTCCAGCTGTTTGTCGGTCAGGTCGCCCGGGGCAACGCCGGTAGGCTTGAGCGACAGGGTCACGGCAACATAACCCGGCTTCTTGTGGGCCAGGGTGTTGCGGGTGCGCCAGCGAGCGAAGCCTGGGTGTTGCTGGTCGAGTTCGGCCAGTTCGGCGCTCTGGTTGTCCAGGGCCTTGTAGTCCGGGTCGACGAAATGCTTGGCGACACGCTGCACTTCGGCTTCGGTCAGGGTGGTCTGGCCACCGCGCAGGTGCTCCATTTCCGCGTCGACTTTCTGGGCGAAGACTTCCGGCGTCAGGGCCTTGACCAGGATCTTGATCCGCGCCTTGTACTTGTTGTCGCGACGGCCATAGCGGTTGTACACACGCAGGATGGCGTCGAGGTAGCTCAACAGGTCTTGCCAGGGCAGGAATTCATTGATGAACGCACCCACCACTGGCGTACGCCCGAGGCCGCCGCCAACCAGCACGCGGAAACCCAGTTCGCCTGCGGCGTTGTGCACCGGCTCCAGGCCAATGTCATGGACTTCGATGGCGGCGCGGTCGGAAGTCGAACCGTTGATCGCAATCTTGAACTTGCGCGGCAGGTAGGCGAATTCCGGGTGGAAGGTGGTCCACTGGCGGACGATCTCGCACCACGGGCGCGGATCGATCAACTCGTCGGAGGCCACGCCGGCAAACTGGTCGGTGGTGACGTTGCGCAGGCAGTTGCCGCTGGTCTGGATGGCGTGCATCTGCACGGTGGCCAGCTCAGCCAGGATGTCTGGAATGTCTTCCAGTGCCGGCCAGTTGAACTGCACGTTCTGCCGGGTACTGATGTGGGCATAACCCTTGTCGTAGTCGCGAGCGATCTTGGCCATCATTCGCGTCTGCCGCGAAGTCAGTTGGCCATAAGGCACGGCAACCCGCAGCATCGGGGCGAAGCGCTGGATATAAAGGCCATTTTGCAGGCGCAGGGGGCGGAATTCTTCTTCGCTCAGCTCGCCTGCCAGATAGCGTCGGGTCTGATCACGGAACTGCTTGACGCGGTCCTCGATGATCCGCTGATCGTACTCGTCGTATACGTACATATAAGTCCTGTTCTCAGGCTTGGGCCCCTCGAAAATCGCGGCGTTTCTCGCTCGCTGAGTTCCGAAAATGCCTTGGCAATTCTGCGCGCACGGCCGCGCACTCCCCACGGAGCCGGGGCAAGATACCAGTTTGCGTTTATGCGCAAAAGTGATGTTTGAGTATATGGAAAGAACCAAATCGACTAATGAGACTGATTATTGTCTTACCCTTATTTGTCGTATGGGCAATCCTCGACTTAACTGTGATCGAGTCTTCATGCAATCACCGATAAAACCGACAAGAGGCGATGCAATGAGCAATCCGACCAAAGCAGGCAAAAGCGATAGCAGCGTCGATGCGTGGGCGATTCTGTTCCTGATCATCCTGGTAGTGGGCACTGCCGTGTACTGGGTCAGCCATCAGTAAACCCGCGTGGCCGGGCCCTGATCCGCTGATTGTCGGACGACACGTTAATTAACCGCAATGTGCCAGCCAGTGGCCGGCTATAATGCGCGGCTAATTTTCGGGGCTCGGTTGTTTAATGTTCAGGTTCGTGTGGGGGATTTTACTGACGCTTTGCGCGGTCTTCGGACCCGGCGCGCAAGCGGCGTCGGTGGTATTCCTCAATCCGGGAACCACCATGGAAGTGTTCTGGGTCAGCTACAGCCAATTCATGCAGGCGGCCGCTCGCGACCTGGGCATGGACCTGCAGGTCCGTTATTCCGAGCGCGTGGCGCAATCCACCATCGAGCAGGCACGCGAAGTGCTGCTGGGGCCCAACCGCCCGGATTACCTGGTGTTCGTCAACGAACAGTATGTCGCCCCAGAAATCCTGCGCCTGTCCCAGGGTAGCGGGGTCAAGCTGTTCATGGTCAACAATGCCCTGACCGCCGACCAACTGGCGTTGCTCGGTGACGCGCGGGAAAAATACCCCGACTGGCTCGGTAGCCTGGTGCCCAACGACGAGGAGGGCGGCTACCTGATGCTCAAGGAACTGATCCGCCAACATCCGCCCGTCGCCCCCGGCCAGAAGCTGGAGTTGCTGGCGTTTTCCGGACTGAAGATCACCCCGTCCGCGCAGTTGCGCGAGAAAGGCATGCAACGTGCGCTGCGTGAGCATCCCGAGGTGCAATTGCGACAGATGGTCTATGGCGCCTGGAAGCGCGAGCGCGCCCATGAGCAGGCGGCACAACTGTTCAAGCGTTACCCTGGGGTATCGCTGGTCTGGGCCGCCAATGACGAGATGGCCTTCGGCGCCATGCAGGCTTACGAGGAGGTCGGTGGGCAACCGGGCAAGGGCGTCTTGTTCAGCGCGGTGAATACCTCGCCGGCGGCGTTGCAGGCGTTGCTGGACGGGCGCTTGAGCGTGTTGGTAGGCGGCCATTTCAGCCTCGGCGGCTGGGCCCTGGTGCAGTTGCATGACTATGACCAGGGTGTGGCCGTCGAACAGTACGGCGGGCGCGACCGGCAAATACCGCTGTTGCAACTGATCGACCGCAACCAGGCCCGGCGCATGCTGGCGCTGCGCGACAGCCAGGGCTACGGAGTGAATTTCCGCAGCCTGTCGGCCAAGGGCCGTCCAACCAGTTACCGCTATCCGTTCAGCCTGCAGACCCTGATGCGCTGAGCCGCTCGCTAGACCCCGGCCAGATGCACCACCAACTTGACGATGGCAAACAGGGTCAGGGCAAACACCGCCGTGAATATGATCCCCAGCAGCACAAAATGACTCGGCTTGCCGTGGGTAAAGTCGCGAGCGCGGTTCTTCCCGCTTTGTACGCCAAAGGCCGCCGCCATCACGCTGTGGAGCATCTGCCAGAAGCTGGGGGGCTTGTTGTCGATTGGATCGTCCATAAATCCCTCGTCACCGGTGGGTGTCAGCCAAGCATAGTCAAACTTCCCGGGAGCGGGGTGGCCAGGTCGCTCCGGTAGAGGGTAGGGTGGCGTGGTCTATCAGGAGAAAGACCATGCAATTTAAAGGAACCACCGCAATTGTCACTGGCGCCGGCCGAGGCCTGGGCTGGTGCTATGCAGAGGAGCTGGCGCTGCGTGGCGCCAACGTGGTGATCAGTGATGTCGGGGCTGACAGTGTCGGCGCCGGCAGCGACGGCTCGATCGCCCTGGACGCCGCTCGGGCGCTTCAAGAGCAGGGTCTGAGTGTCATCGGCCACGCTGGCGACCTGGCCTCGCAACAGGGCTGCGAACACCTGGTGAACAGCGCCATCGAGGCCTTCGGTCAATTGGATATCCTGATCCATAACGCCGGCTGGGTCGGCTACCAGGCTATCGAGGACAGCGACCCTGGGTTCATCCAGCGGGCGCTGGAGATCAACGTCTACGCCCCCATCTGGCTGTGCAAGCACGCCTGGAAACACCTCAGGCAGTCAGATGCACCGCGGGTGGTGCTGACCACCTCCGACCGCGCCATGTACCAGGTCTATGCCCAGTCGGGCCTGGCGGCCTACGCCGCAGGGAAAATGGCCCAGTTGGGCCTGATGAATGCCTTGAGCATGGAGGGCGCAGCCGATGGCATCCTGGTCAACGCCGTCTCACCGGTGGCCAAGACCCGGATGTGGGGTGTCACCCAAGAGCCTGACGAACTCAAGCCCCAATGGGTGGTGCCCGGGGTGATCTACCTGGCTTCGGCGCAGTGCCAGGACAGCGGCTATGTCTTGCGAGCCAGCAACGGCCAATTCACCGCCACCCGCTTCAATGAGAACCCGCACGTCAGCTATCCCCGCGACCTGGCCCGGGTCGAGGCTGAGAGTGCCGAAGAGGTAGCGCAGTTGTGGGGGCAGATCAGGGAAGGCTAAGGGTGTGCGCAACGTCAGGCGCCCGCCGTGGAGACGGGCACCCATTGCCCCGCCCTCGCGAGGGCGCAAGGGGCCTCAGAACTGTTCGGCGCTGAGGTCGAACAACGGCTGGCTGCCAGCACGAATCGCTTGCTCCAGGCCCAACACCCGTGGCAGCAGGCGCTGCATGTAGAACTTGGCGGTGGCCAGTTTTGCGCCGTAGAACCCGGGGTCGTCCTGCAACTTGTGTTTCGCCACCTGGGCCATGCGTGCCCAGAGCCAGGCATAGGCGACATAGCCGAACAGGTGCAGGTACTCCACCGAGGCCGCGCCGATTTCGTTGCGATTGTTCGCGGCCTGGTCTTCCAGCCAGTCGCTGAGGTCTTCCAGGCGTTGCACCGCCTCGATCAATTGCGTGCGGTAGGGCGCATCCGGTTGTTGGGCGAACTGGTGGATTTCCCCGGTGAACAGGCGCAACGTCACGCCGCCGTCAGCCAGCACCTTGCGCCCCAGCAGGTCCAGGGCCTGGATGCCATTGGTGCCTTCGTAGATCTGCGCGATGCGCACGTCTCGCACCAGTTGCTCCTGGCCCCACTCCCGGATGTAGCCATGGCCGCCGAACACTTGCTGGCCGTGGATGCAGCTTTCCAGGCCGGTGTCGGTGAAGAACGCCTTGGCCACTGGCGTCAGCAGGGCCACCAGGGCCTGGGCGCGGTCCTGCTCGGCAGGGTCGGGGGAGAACTTCGCCAGGTCCAGCTGTTGCCCGACGTAACTGGCGAACGCCCGGCCGCCCTCGGTCATGGCCTTGATGCTCAGCAGCATGCGCCGCACATCGGGGTGGACGATGATCGGATCGGCGACCTGCGCCGGAGCACTGGCCCCGTTGGCTGCCCGACCCTGCAGGCGGTCACGGGCGTAGGCCACGGCGTTCTGGTACGAGGCTGCGGCGCAGCCGATACCCTGGATGCCGACGGACAGGCGCTCGTAGTTCATCATGGTGAACATCGCCGCCAACCCCTTGTTGGCTTCGCCCACCAGCCAGGCGCTGGCGCCGTCGAAGTTGATCACGCAGGTGGCCGAGGCCTTGATACCCATCTTGTGTTCGATCGAACCACAGCTCACCGCGTTGGCCGCGCCGAGGGAACCGTCCGGGTTGACCAGCACCTTGGGCACCACAAACAGCGAGAGACCCTTGGGACCGGGCGGCGCATCCGGCAGCTTGGCCAGGACCAGGTGGATGATATTTTCGGTCAGGTCCTGGTCGCCTCCGGTGATGAAGATCTTGCTGCCGCTGATCCGATAGCTGCCATCGGCCTGGGGTTCGGCGCGGCTGCGGACAATCCCCAGGTCGGTGCCGGCATGGGCTTCGGTCAGGCACATGGAGCCGGCCCAGCGGCCTTCATACATGGGCGGCAGGTAGAGGCGTTTGAGGGCGTCGCTGGCGTGGGCGTCCAGGGCCAGGCAGGCTCCGGAGCTCAGGGCGCTGTACAGGGCGAAGCTTGAGTTGGCAGCGTAGAGCATTTCCTCGAACTGCACGGCGAGCATCTTGGGCATGCCCATGCCGCCGAAGTCGGGATTGCCGGACAGGCCGACCCAGCCGCCTTCGATGTAGGTGGCATAGGCCTGCTGGAAACCCTCGGGAGTGCTGACCAGGCCGTCGTGCCACTGGGCACCCTGTTCGTCGCCACTGCGATTCAATGGGGCGATCAGTTGGCCGGTGACTTTGGCGGCCTCCTCGAGAATGGCATCGGCGGTGGCGGCGTCGACCGTCTCGGCCAAAGCCGGCAGGCGCGCCCACAAGGCCTGGGCGTCGAACACTTCATGCAGGACAAAGCGCATGTCGCGCAACGGGGCGTTGAATTCGGGCATTACGTGAACCTCAATGGGACTGTGGGCACGGCGAGGTCTACACCCCGCCGCCGGACGGTTGGACCACACGCCTGGTTTACAGGGCCTGGGCCCGCTCGCGCAGGAGGTACTTCTGGATCTTGCCGGTGGAGGTCTTCGGCAGCAGGGTGAAGACCACGCTGCGCGGCACCTTGAAACCGGCCAGGTGGTCGCGGCAGAAAGCGATGATGTCGGCCTCGCTGACGTCCTGGTGATCGGCCTTCAGGGTGATAAAGGCGCAGGGGGTTTCTCCCCACTTCTCATCGGGACGGGCGACCACCGCCGCTTCCAGCACGCCGGGGTGGCGATACAACACACCTTCGAGTTCGATGGTGGAAATGTTCTCGCCGCCGGAAATGATGATGTCCTTGAGCCGGTCCTTGATCTCGATGTAGCCGTCCGGATGACACACCGCCAGGTCGCCGGTATGGAACCAGCCGCCCGCGAACGCCTCGGCGGTGGCGGTAGGGTTCTTCAGGTAGCCCTTCATCACTGTGTTGCCGCGCATGAAGACTTCGCCGATGGTCTGGCCGTCGCGCGGAGTGGGCGCCAGGGTCCGCGAGTCGCCGACCATCACGCCCTCCAGCGTCGGGTAACGCACCCCCTGGCGGGACTTGATCTGGGCCCGTTCATCCAGGGCCAGTTCGTCCCATTCGGCGTGCCAGGCGCACAGCGTCACCGGGCCATAGGTTTCGGTCAGGCCATAGACATGAGTGACCTTGATGCCCATTTCCTCCACGGCGCCAATCACCTTGGCCGGCGGTGCGGCACCCGCGACCATGGCGTTGACCGGGTGATCGATGGCCGCCTTCGCCGACTCTGGCATGTTGACCAACGCGTTGAGCACGATGGGCGCGCCGCACAGGTGCGTGACCTGGTGCTCGCGGATCAGGTTGAGGATGCGCTGCGGATCGACCCGGCGCAGGAACACATGCACACCGGCCAGTGCGGTGATGGTCCAGGGATAGCACCAACCGTTGCAATGGAACATCGGCAGGGTCCAGAGGTACACCGGGTGGTTGCCGATGGACCAGGTCATCTGGTTGCCCAGGGAGTTCAGGTAAGCCCCGCGGTGGTGGTACACCACGCCCTTGGGATTGCCGGTGGTGCCGGAGGTGTAGTTCAGCGAAATGGCCTGCCATTCGTCCGCCGGCCACTGCCAGGCAAAGTCCGGGTCGCCTTCGGCCAGCAGCGCTTCATAGTCCAGCTCGCTGACAGCCTCGCCTTCGCCGTACTCCGGATCGTTGACATCGATCACCAGCGGCGGGTGATCGAGCATCCCCAGCGCCGCGTGGATCACCCCGTGGAATTCACGGTCGGTGATCAGTACACGGGCTTCGCCATGCTGGAGCATGAAGGCGATGGCTTCGGCATCCAGGCGCACGTTGAGCGGGTTGAGCACGGCGCCAATCATCGGCACGCCGAAATGCACTTCGAGCATCTCGGGAATGTTCGGCAGCATCACCGCCACCGTATCGCCCTGGCCTATTCCGCGCCCGGCCAGAGCCGAAGCCAGGCAGCGGCAACGATCGTAGGTCTGCTTCCAGGTACGGCGCAGCGAGCCGTGGATCACAGCGGGGTAGTGGGGGTAGATGCTGGCAGTGCGCTCGATGAAACTCAGGGGCGACAAGGCGATGTGATTGACCGGGACAGGGCTGAGCCCTTGTTCATAAATCGACATGACGGATTCTCGGTGGCTGATTGTTAGCTCTACGGACGACCCTGGGCGCGGTGGCCGGGATCGTCTCTTGGGTCCGGTAGACTTTATATAATATTCGTCGATCTATATGGAAGTTAAACCTAAGCACTATAGTATATGTACTATATTTGTTTCATCCAAAGCCATGGCCGGTATATGCTGGGCGCCCCGGATGAAGTAGACCTGCAATGACCCACGTTCCCGTTCGATTGCACAGCTGGTTGCGCCTGCAGCGCGAAGGCGTGCCCCTGGCAACGCGGGCCGACGCCTTGTGCCGTGCATTGCAGGACTGCCCCGAAGTGCGCCGGGCGTTTTATTTGCGCTGGCAACCGCAGGCGCGCCTTTATAGCCATGCCGGTGCTGCCCGGCATTTTCCGCCGGGGCAGGGCGATCCGGCGCTGGCCAGCGATCAGCGATTGCTCGATCAACTGCAGCAAGTGGGGCGCTTGGACCTGGCCCAGGTGCGCCAGCTCGATTGCTGGCTGGCCGGACGCCTACGCCGGGCCGCCATTCGCCATGGCCAAGTGTTCGAGCTGGCTTTGCAGGCCGGGCAGCCGGGGCTGTTGCTGATTGAAGTGTGCGAGGGTGTCAGTCTCGATTGGCTGGGCTGGGTCCATGACCTGTTGACGACCCTGCTGCACAGCGCCAATGGCACGCTGCGCGCGTCACCGCTGTTGGGTCACGATCCGCAGCCGAGCCTGCTGCTCGATGCCCAGGGCCGGACGCTGGAATGCAACGCCGCGCTGTTGGCCTTGCTCGGGGACAAGCCGCTGGCTGAGGTGCCGGGTTTGTTGCCAGTCAATCATCGCGAACTGGTGCGCGCTTGCCTGGAGCAGCAACGCGCCATCGACGGGGTCGAGGCCCAGTGCCAGGCACAGATCCTGATCTGGACTTTTATCCCCGACCCACAGGATGAGCGGGTACTCGCCCGTTGTCGCGACGCCACCACCCAGGTGCTGGCCGCACGCGAAGCGGCCACGGCCCGTAGGCTTTATCGCTTGATCATCGAGAACACCACCGACCTGATTTCCCGGCACACCCCGGACGGGCGCTTTCTCGACGCCTCGCCGGCGTCCTGGACCCTGTTGGGCTACTGGCCGGAGCAATTGCGTGGGCGTCTGGCCCGCAGCCTGTTCCATGA
Organism: Pseudomonas sp. IT-P176; assembly: GCF_949767245.1. Lineage (NCBI taxonomy): Bacteria > Pseudomonadati > Pseudomonadota > Gammaproteobacteria > Pseudomonadales > Pseudomonadaceae > Pseudomonas > Pseudomonas sp. IT-P176. Next base: position 27,210 of record NZ_CATKPN010000048.1, on the reverse strand, counting down.
ACATGACCTGCACAGCCTGGTGCAGCGGGCGCGGGATGCGCTGGAGCAAGACGGTTATCACACCATGACTTACCGCATCCGCCACTGTGACGGCCATTACCTGTGGTTCGAAACCGCGAGCCGGGCGATCCGCGAAACCTACACCGGGGCGGTGGTCGAGGTGGTCAGCGTGTCCCGGGACATCACCGCCCGGGTGCAGGCCGAGGAGAACAAGCGGCGCCTGGCCGAGGTGGTCGAGGTCAATACCGATCCGGTGTTGTTCATCGACCCGCAGGGCCAGGTGACCTACCTCAATCCGGCGGCCCGGCGCCTGCTCGGGATCGCCGACGGACAACCGTTGCCGGAGCTGGCCGCGCTGTTTGCCAGTGACGACCTGGCGCGATTGCAGCGTGACGGCTGGAGCAGCGCCGAGCGCGATGGCGTGTGGAGCGGCGACGCGCGCCTGCAACCCTTGGCTGGCGCCAGTTCGGTGCCAGTGTCGCTGGTGCTGCTGGCCCACCGTTCGGCAGGGGGCGAGCGTTACTACTCGCTGGTGGCGCGGGACATGACCGAACGGGAATTGCGCGAAGCCCAGCAGCGTCGCCATCAGGACGAACTGGCGCACACTGCGCGGGTGGTGACCCTGGGTGAACTGGCCTCGGGGATCGCCCACGAGATCAATCAACCGCTGGCGGCGGTGGTCAATTATGCCAATGCCAGCCAGCGCTATTTGCAGAGCCTGGAGAGCAATCCGCAGGCCGCGGAAAAAGTCGCCCAGGGCCTGCAACGCATCACCCATCACGCCACCCACGCCTCGCAGGTGATCAGCCGCCTGCGGGCATTCCTGCGCAAGGGTCAGCGGCGCATGCAGGCCCTGGATTTTGCCGAGGTGGCCCGCGGCGCCGTGCGTTTGTGCGCCTGGGAAGCGAGCAATTGGCAAGTGACAATCGAGGATCGCCTGCCGGATAATCTGCCGCCCGTGTATGCCGACCGGGTGTTGCTGGAACAGGTGTTGCTCAATCTGTTGCGCAATGCCATCGATGCCAACCGCGAGCGCCATCCCGGCCAGCCTTCGCTGATCCTGATGGCGGCGCAGCAGGGTAGCGCGGGCAACGTCGAGATCACGGTGCATGACCAGGGGCCGGGTGTCAGCGAGTCGCAACTGGCGCAGATGTTCACTCCGTTCTACACCAGCAAGGCCGACGGGCTGGGCCTCGGCCTGTCCATGAGTCGCAGCATCATCGAAGGTTTTGGTGGCGAGCTTGAGGCTCGGCGCCAGGCCGTCGGCTTGCTGATGAGCTGCCGCTTGCCGCTGGCCGGCCCAACCAGACAACCTCAGGAATAACGTAATGGCGGGTGCGACAGAACACGTGGTGTATGTGGTCGACGATGACCAGGGCATGCTCGACTCAACGGTCTGGCTGCTCGAATCGGTGGGGCTCAAGGCCTTGCCGTTTACCAGTGGGGTCGAGTTTCTCAATGCCTGCGATGCCAGCCTCGATGCTTGCGTCTTGCTCGACGTGCGCATGCCCGGCATGGGTGGCTTGAACGTGCAGGAGGAAATGCGCCAGCGCGAGCTGAACCTGCCGATCATTTTTGTCAGCGGCCACGCCGATGTGCCGATTGTGGTGCGCGCCTTCAAGGCCGGGGCCCATGACTTCATCGAAAAGCCCTACAACGAGCAGTTGCTGCTGGACAGTGTGCAACAGGCGCTGAGCAATGGCGCCGCTGGCCGCTCCGGCAACCAGGGGCACCAGGCCTTGCAGGCGCGCCTGCAGACGTTGACCCCACGGGAGCGCGATGTGTTGTTGCCGTTGGTACAGGGTTACACCACCCGAGAGATTGCCGAGCAATTGGGGGTGAGTGCCAAGACTGTCGACCTGTATCGTTCGCGGGTGATGAAGCGGATGTTGGCGCAGACTTTGCCGGATTTGGTGGGGATGGCTATTGCGGCGGGGTTGGTTGATCCGCTGCGGTTGCGGTGATTTTTTTTGGGGGAGGGTGGGTACATATCCGTTGCTGCGGTAACGGCGGCTTAGGGTTTCGCCCTTACGGCGAGGCACTTTTGTCAAACGACACAAAAGTACCCAAAAAGTCTTGCCCCCAGCGTTCGGCCCCTCGCTAAGGCTCGGGGTCCCTTCGCTACGGTATCCATCAGGGGGCATCGCCTACGGTTTGCTTCGCTGCACCTCCTCTCGATGCATGCGGCTTCGCCGCACGGCGCTACGCGCCTCCCCCCTGATGGACACCTTCGCTCAGCCTGCCGAAGGGGCGGGTGGATCAAGATCAAAAGCAAGAGCACGGCGACCTGACAGTCGGCCTGAGTGGTAAAAGCGGGCGAGGCGGCCTACCGGCCGACCTGTTTGCCCTGGTGTCGCGTTCCCTTGTGGGAGCGGGCTTGCCCGCGATGGCGATCTGCGCCAAACCACAGATCTCGGTAATACCCCAACCCCCGTAGCAGCTGCCGAGCCCGCGAGGCTGCGTTCGAGGACGCAGTCCTCGCCGCCTTTCAATCCTGCCGACGGTGCAGGGGGATCAAGATCAAAAGTCGCCGCACGGCGATCTGCTTGTCGGCCGGGTGGGTTATACCATCGCGCCTTCCAGCTCCAGCAAGCGTCGATCCACCCGCACAATCGCATCGACCATGGCCAGGGCCGCCGGGGTCAGGGAGTGTCCGGCGCGGCTGACGATTCCGTAATGCAGCTGCAGTCCCGGGTCGTCTGTGGGGATGTCGGTGAAGCTCAGCAGGCTGATTTCGCCCTTGAGCGCCAACTCGCTCAAGGCTTCCATGGTGGCGAGGCCGACGGCGTCGGAGCGCATTACTACGCGGCGGATCGCGTCGAACTGGGCACATTCCACGCGGGTCTCGAAGTCGGCTTCGCCCTGCACGTCGGCGAGGATTTTGCGGATCATCGGCGGGATCCGCGTGCCCACCACCGGGTAGTCGAGCAGGGCCCGCAGTGCCAGCGGCCGGCCGTGGCTCAAGGGGTGTCCGGCGCGGCAGAAGAACCGCCCGCGACGGGGTCGCAGTAACTGCACCTGGTACTGCGGATCGCCGGTGAAATAGCGCGAATCGGCGACCAGGAATTCGATCTGCTGCTCCTTGAGCCAGCCTGCCAGTTGTTCCCAGTCACCCTGGTGAAAGCGGGTACGGATGGCCGGGTGGGCGCTGATGAATTCGGCCAGGGCTTCGGGCACCAGCAATTGCGCTGGGTAGGGCCCACAGCCGAAATGCAGCTCACCGCCGGTCAGGCCGTTGTATTGCATCAACTCGTTGTGCAGCGCCTGGCTGCCCGCCAGCAGGCGTCGGGCATGCTGCAGCACCAGTTGGCCCTGGCCGGTCAGGCGAAACTCGCGGCTGCTGCGCTCCACCAGCGCACAATCGAGGTCGCGCTCCAGGGTCTGGATGCTGCGACTGAAGGCCGGCTGGCTGAGGTTGATCGCCTCGGCCGCCCGCACAAAACTGCGGTAATCGGCCAGGGCCACCAGGTGGCGAAGCTGACGGAGGTCCACTATGCGTCTCCTGCATTCGTTGGATACTTTTAATGCATTTGATCGATAGCATACGGGCTGGCATAAGTACAACCCTCTTTTGCCTGCAGCGCTCGCTCATGCCTGATCAAACGTTCGCCTCCAGTGCCTTCACCCGCACCATCCTCAGTCATGCCCGCCAGGTCGGCCTGTGTGAGCAAGTCTTGTTGCAGCGTGCCGGTATCAGCCTGTCCTGGCTCGACGACCAGCACCAGCACATCCCGGCGCACCTGGTGGAACAGTTGTGGCGTGAATGCGAGAACGCCGGCGTTGGGCGCCACTTCGGCTGTGACCTGGTCAATGGCATGGCCACCAGTTGCCTGCAAGGCATGAACATCCTGCTGGACTCGGCCGCCACCTTGCGCGCCAGCCTGCGCTGTTTTACCGACTATCTGCCGCGGGTCACCAACCATGTCCTGGCCGAGCTCGAGGAAAGCACCGACGAGGCCCGTCTGCACCTGCGCCCGGCCCGGCAGATGCCGCATTTTTTTGGCCTTGATGCTGCCACCTTGAGCCTGGTGCGCAACATTTCGCGGCGAGTTGGCCTGGCACCGGCCCAGTTGTTCAGCCGCGTGCGCCTGGCACCCGGGCAGGCGGCTGGCGAATGGCTGGATGGGCAGGGGGTCAGCACCGAGGTGGCCGAGCACCCGTGTCTGATCCTGCCAAGGCTCAGCCTGGAACTGCCGGTGCTCAGCGCCCATCCCTTTTTGCACCAGAGCATGCTGCGCCACTGGCAAGCGGCGGCGCCCAACGAGACCCGCACTGACAGCCTGGAGTTGGCGCGGCACTGGTTGACCGCTGGCGACCAGCCGATCGAGCGGATTGCCGAGCGCCTGGGTTATCGCCAGCCGAGCAATTTCATCCGCGCCTTCCGCAAGCAGTTCGGTATCACCCCCAAGCAGTTTCGCCTTGGGCACTTCCAGGGTTGCGCTGACCCGGCCTAAAAAACCGGATGATCATTTTTTGTCGCGCCACGCTTGCGCCTGTTGTTGGATTGTTGGGCATTTTGACCGGGCTGAGTACATCTGACCGGAGCCTAATAATGATAAAAACATGCTCGGCCAACGCCTGCGTCGCGCCACGACGCAAAAGGCTTGGCCACACCCGACCGCAACCGCTAGCCCTGGCCATCCTGGCGGCCATGGTCGCGCCTGCCCAGGCGACCACCTTCGAGTTCAACGAAGACTGGAGCCTGTCGACCAAGACGACCCTGTCCCTGGGCAGCAGTTGGTCGACGCAAAATCCCGACAAAAGCATGATGACCCGGGCCAATGCCCTGCAGGCACAGCATGTGCAGGCCAATGGCAGCAGCGTCAGCGCCGACGACAACCGGCTGAACTTCGAGAAGGGCGACCAGATCTCGCAGATCTTCAAGGGCCTGACCGATTTCAGCCTTGATGGACAAGGGCAGGGGGCCTTTCTGCGGTTCAAGTACTGGTACGACGAGGCCTACGAAAACGGCGAAGGACGCTTCAAGCAGTTCGACGATTCGGGCTGGGACGACTTGTCCAAGTTCAAGGGTTTCAAGACCCTGGACGCCTATCTGTGGAAGGACTTCGTGGTCGCTGACCGCCCGCTCAACGTCAAGGTCGGCAACCAGGTGTTGTCCTGGGGTGAGTCGCTGTTGATCCAGAACGGCATCAACGTGATCAACCCGCTGGACGTCTCGGCGTTCAACCGTCCCGGGGTGGAGATCAAGGAAGGCCAGTTGCCGGTGGAGATGCTCTCCTTCAGCCTCGGCCTGACCGACACTCTGAACCTGGAAGGCTTTTACCAGTACAACTGGCGGCCCAGCGTGCTCGACGGCTGCGGCACGTTTTTCGCCAGCAGCGACGCGATCCAGAAGGGCTGCGGACCGCTGTACCTGAGCCAGGTACAGACCGATCAGCAAATGCAGAGCGCCGGGCTCTACGCCACCTCCCGTGGCAACGAATCGCCGTCCGATAACGGCCAGTTCGGCTTTGCCCTGCGCAACATGATCCCGGCGCTGAACGACGCGGAAGCGGCGATCTACTTCATCAACTATCACTCGCGCCTGCCGTACTTCACCCTCGACGCGCGGGATGTCACCCAACCCGGGACGTTCCCCGGCGGCATCCAGAACCCCAGCTATGCGGCGGCGTTTCCCGAGGACATTCGCCTGTACGGTTTCAGCCTCAATGGCGTCGAGCCGAACTCGGGCATCTCCCTGGCCGGCGAAATCAGCTACCGGCCGAACATGCCGCTGGCGATCAACGCCCCGGACATCAACGTTGCGGTGATTTCCGGGCCGGGCGGCAGCTCCTGGGTCGACCTGCCGAGCGGGTTTGATAACACCCATGGCGACCGCTACGACGGTTGGGTGCGCAAGGGCGTGTGGCAGATGACCGGTTCGGCGACCCAGGCCTACGACAACATCCTCGGTGCCACGCGCCTGAGCCTGTTCGGCGAGGCCGGGGTGGTGCACATCGAGGACCTGGGTGACGAGCGCCTGGGACGCAACGCCGCCTTTGGCCGCAGCAGCCCGAAAAATGGCGCGCAGTGCAATTCCGTGGCCTCGGGTGTGACCAACCAATATTGCACTGACAAGGGCTTCGCCACCGACTGGTCCTGGGGTTATCGCCTGCGCGCCAGCCTGGAATACAGCGACGTGTTCCCGGGGGTCAACCTGATCCCGGCGGTCAACTGGCGCCACGACGTCTCGGGTTATTCCTATGACCCCCAGGGCCCGTTCCAGGAAGGCCAGCAAGCGCTGGGCCTGAGCCTGACCGCCAATTACCTCAACGACTACAGCGTGGAGCTGGCCTACAACAGCTTCTTCGGCTCGAACGACTACAGCACCCTGGACGACCGCGATTTTGCCTCGGTCAGCTTCAAGGTCGACTTCTAAGGAGTATCAGTGATGCGTATGCAACTTTGTGTGCTGGCCCTGGCCTGCGCGGCGAGCCTGGCGCAGGCCAAAGGCAGTGATCCGGCGGCCCTGGGCAAGACCCTGACGCCGATGGGGTCGGAAATGGCCGCCAACGCCGACGGCAGTATTCCAGCCTGGACCGGGGGGCTGGCGGGCAACGCCGGCACGGTCGACGCCAAGGGCGGGTACAGCGACCCCTACGCCAGTGAGAAACCGCTGTTCACCATCACCGCGCAAAACCTGGCGCAGTACCAGAAGTTTCTGAGCCCGGGGCAAGTGGCGATGTTCAAGCGCTACCCCGATACCTACAAGATGCACATCTACCCCACGCACCGCAGCGCCAACCTGCCCAAGACGGTGCTCGAACAGAGCCGGGAAAACGTCGCCAAGACCAGCTTGGCCGATGGCGGCAACGGCCTGCACGACTACGTCCACGGCATTCCGTTCCCGCTGCCCACCGAAGCCCTGGAGGTGATGTGGAACCACATGACCCGCTACCGTGGTGGCAGCTACGAGCGCATCAGCAGCTCGGCTTTGGTGCGCGAGAACGGCGCCACCAGCTACGTGCGCAACCAGTCATTGATCAACTTCGCCGACACCATCAGCGGGCTTGAGCCGGGCAACAACACCCTGTTCATGTTCAAGAGCCGGGTGCTGGAACCGGCCCGTCTGTCCGGTGAAGCGGTGCTGGTGCACGAGCCGATCGACCAGGTGGCCGAGCCGCGTTCAGCTTGGCAATACCTGCCGGGGCAGCGTCGGGTGCGTCGTGCGCCGATGATCGCCTACGACAACAGCGCCCGTTACAGCAACGGCCTGATTACTGCCGACAACATCGATGGCTACAACGGTGCGCCGGACCGTTTCGACTGGAAGCTGGTGGGCAAGCAAGAGCTGTACATCCCCTACAACAGCTACAAGATCGGCAGTCGCGACCTCAAGTACGACGCGGTGATCAAGCCCAACCACGTCAACCAGGACCTGGCCCGTTACGAGAAGCACCGGGTCTGGGTGGTGGAAGCCACGCTCAAGCCCAATGCCCGGCACATCTACGGCAAGCGTCGGTTTTATATCGATGAAGACAGCTGGCAGATCGCGCAATCGGACCAGTACGACAGCCGTGGCGAACTGTGGCGCAGCGGTGAGTTGCACGCGATCCAGCACTACGATCACGGGTTCACCTACAACGTCCTGGAAACCTCGTACGACCTGATCGCCGGGCGCTACTACGCCGGAGGCCTGGCCAACGAAGAGACCGAGCCGATGCGCGTGGGTTTTGCCGCCAAGACCGACGACTACACCCCCTCGGACCTGCGACGCTGGGCCAAGTAACCCGTCCTGCGGGGCCCGCTCCTACAAAGCGGGCACTGGGCGCCGCGTTCATTGCTGTCAGGAGACATTTCCATGCGCCACTGGATTTCCGCATTAGCCTTGGGGCTCAGCGCGAGCGCCGTACAAGCCGCCAGCCTCGATCAACCGCAAGCCCGGGCCCTGGCCCAAGAGGCTTATGTGTTTGCCTACGCCACCGGCGAACACCTCAAGGTGCTCAGCGCCATCGCCGCCAAGCTGCCGTTCAACATGCTGTACAGCGAGCCACGACTGCTCGGCCCGCAAGACAACAAAGTGGTTTCCCCGAATAACGACACCTTCTACTCGCGCGCCTTGCTCGACCTGCGCGGCGAACCCCAGGTGCTGCAAGTCCCCGAGGTCGAGGGGCGATACTACAACTTCCAACTGGTGGACCTGCGCACCGACAACCTTGACTACATCGGCACCCGCGCGACCGGCAGCAAGGCCGGGCGCTACCTGATCGCCGGTCCAGACTGGCAGGGTGAGGTGCCGTCCGGTTTCAACGGGGTGATTCGCTCGCCGAGCCGCGTGGTGTTCCTGATCGGGCGCACCGAGGTCAAGGGTGCCGACGATCTCACGCAGGCGGCGCAGGTGCTCAAGGGCTACGCCTTGCAGCCCCTGTCCAGGGTGCTGGGGAACCCGGCACCCGCGGCGCTGCCCACCCTGCAGTTACCGGCCTATGAGGACAGCAAGCAGGGGCCGGCGGTGGCGTTGTTCGAGCGCTTCAATCGCCTCGCGGCGCTGCACCAGTGGACCCCCGCCGAACAGCAGAAGCTGGCACGCTATGCCGAAATCGGCATCCAGCCAGGCGTCGCATTCATGCCGCCGCAAGACCTCAAGGACGCAGTGGCCGAAGGCGCCGAAGCCGGCCGCGAACAGGTGCGAGTGGCCTCCAGCAAACTGTCCGTGGAGCAGCAAGGCTGGTTCCGCTCGCCGTCCAACGTCGGCAAGTTCGGTGACGATGACCTGACTCGCGCGGCCGTGGCCTGGCGCTACATCTATGCCAATGATCCTGCCGAAGCGCTGTATCCCATGGCACTGCACGACGCCCAGGGCCAACTACTCGATGGCAATAAAACCTATCGCCTGCATTTCGCCGCCGGGCAGTTGCCACCGGTGAATGCCTTCTGGTCCCTGACCCTGTACGACGGCAAGAGCCAATTGCTGGTGGCCAACCCGCTGGCGCGTTACTCCCTGGGTGATCGCAGCCCCGACCTGCGATACGACGCCGATGGCGGCCTGACCCTGACCCTGGCGCACGCGACCCCGGCACAGGACGCCCAGAGCAACTGGCTGCCGACGCCGCAAGGGCCGTTCAACCTGATGCTGCGGTTGTACCTGCCACAACAGCGGGCACTGGATGGCAGCTACCCATTACCGACCATCGAAGCCATCAAAGGCGAGGGCTGAACCATGAATGCTCCTTTCAGCCGTCGTCGTCTGCTCGCCGGCATGAGTGTGGCCGGTGCCGCACTGGCGTGTCCGAGTTGGTTGCTGGCCGCCAGCCAGGTCTACCCAACCTCTGCCGAGGATATCCAGGCCATCACCCGGGACGCGTGGATCTACGCCTACCCGATGCTGATGCACTACCAGACCATGGAAAAGCAGGTGCTCGACCCCAGTGCTGCCGAGTATGTCGGCGGCTTCAATTGCTTTCGTCACTACAGCAGCCTGTACACGCCGAAGAACCGCGAAATTGTCACGCCGAACAATGACACGCCGTACTCCTGGGCCTGGCTGGACCTGCGCAGTGAGCCACAGGTCTTGAGCGTGCCGGCAGTGGCCGAGGACCGTTACTACGTGCACCAGCTGGTGGATCAATACACCCACAACTTTGCCTATGTCGGGGTGCTGAGCACCGGGCGCGAGGCGGGGGACTACCTGATCGCCGGGCCTGGCTGGACGGGCGCAACCCCGGCCGGGATCAAGGCCGTACTGCGCAGTGAAACCGAGATCGTCATGGTGCTGGGCCGCACCGCGCTGAAGAACACCGAGGACATGCTGGCGGTGCGTGCCTTGCAGCAGCAGTATCGCCTGCGCTCGCTGCACGAGTATGCCGGTACCCCGGTACCCGCAGCAGCACCCGCCATCGCGTGGCAGGCGTGGGACAGCAAGACCGGGCTGGGGCCAGGGTTCATCAATCAGTTGAACCAGATCCTCACGCTGTGTCCGGTCCAACCGAGCGAGCAAGCGTTGCGTGAACGCTTTGCGCGGATCGGCGTCGTTGCGGGGCAAGCTTTTGATCCGGCCGCGTTGTCTGCCCAGCAGTTGCAGGCATTGCTGGCGGGTATCCAGCAGGCCCAGGCAGAGATGAAGGTCGCCGGGGCCAAGGTCCGTAGCACCCTGGGCATGTTCGGCAACCGCGAAGCCATGCACAACAACTACCTCAACCGTGCCCTGGGGGCGGCCATGGGTATCTACGGCAACAGCGTCGAAGAGGCGTTCTACACCGGCAGCCAGCAGGACAACCAGGGTCAGTCGTTGGTGGGCGGGCGCCGCTACCGCCTGCGCTTTGCCCCGGGGCAGTTGCCACCGGCCAGCGAATTCTGGTCACTGACCCTCTACGACCTGCCGGACCGGCAACTGGTGGCCAACCCTATCGATCGCTATTGCCTGAGCAGCCGCGACCACCTGCAGCCGGACGCCGACGGTGGCCTGACCTTGCTGGTGCAGAGCACCGCCCCCGAGACCTCGAGCAACTGGTTGCCGGCCCCACAAGACGGCGCCTTCACCCTGATCCTGCGCCTGTACGGCCCCGAGCGGCAGGTGATCGAGCAGCGTTGGCAGATGCCGGCGGTGGAGATCGTCCAGGCCTGACCCACCGGCATCGCGAGCACCCCAAACCACCGTGGGAGCGGGCTTGCCCGCGATGGGGCCAGCCCATTCAACATCGATGGTGCCTGACACACCGCCATCGCGGGCAAGCCCGCTCCCACAGGTTTGATGTGGTGTATACAGAATCTGTGAGCAGCCAAAACCACTGTGGGAGCGGGCTTGCCCGCGATGGGGGCAGCCCATTCAACATCGATGGTGCCTGACACACCGCCATCGCGGGCAAGCCCGCTCCCACAGGTTTGCTGGGTATATGCAAAATCTGTGAGCAGCCAAAACCACTGTGGGAGCGGGCGCCCGCTTGCGGCTTGCCCGCGATCAGGGCGTGACGATGTTGAACTGCGGGCTGAAGGTGTCCAGGCTGCCCAGCAGCTGACCCAGTTTCTTGCCGTCGCCCTGCAACGTGACCAAGCCTTTTTGGATCGCCGTCGGGAAGTCCAGTTGCTTGAGGCTGATTTGCTCCAGGGTGGCCTTGCTCATGCTGACGCTGGCGTCGGCCTGGGGATTGCTGCCGCTGCGGTGGGTCAGCACGCCGTTGCGCAAGGTCAGGTTGTAGGCCTGGTTCGGGTCGTTGAAGGTCCAGTTCAACGTCAGGTCATGGCCGACGGCTTTCTCGCTGTTCAGGCGAATGGCCAGGAAGTCGAAGAACATCTCCGGGGTCAGCGCCCGCACCATGTCCACCGACACCGAACTGCCGGCAGTCGGTGGCACACCATTGCGCAGTTCCATGGCGGCGGTCAGGTACATGTTGCGCCAGGTGGCGTTCTCGCTCTGGTAGCCCAGTTGTTCCAGCGCCTGGGCCTGGGTTTCGCGGCCTTCGCTGTTGTCCGGCTCGGCGAACATCAACTGATTGCCCAGTTGCGTGGCCCAGCGGTAATCACCCTTGGTCATGGCCTCGCGCATCTTGCCAATCACGGCCGCGCTACCGCCGATGGCCTCGACATAATGCTTGGCGGTTTCCACCGGCGGCAGCGGGTTGAGGTTCGACGGGTTGCCGTCATAGAAGCCCATATAGCGCTGATACACCGCCCGTGAGTTGTGGCTCAGCGAGCCGTAGTAGCTGCGGGTGTACCACTTGTTCTCCAGGTCGCCCGGGAGCTTTTGCATGTTCTGCGCGATCTCCATCGGCGTCAGGCCCTGGTTCAACAGGTGCAGGGTGCGGTCGTTGAGGAAGGCATACATGTCGCGCTGATCGGCGAGGAAGGTGCGGATGCGCTCGCCACCCCAGGTCGGCCAGTTGTGCTGGGCAAAGAGTACGTCGGCCTTGTCGCCGTAACGCGTCAGGCTGCTGTCCAGGTATTGCGACCAGGCCTTGGCATCGCGCACCGGAGCGCCGCGCGGAGTGAGGATGTTGTGCATCATCTGCGTAGCGTTTTCCGCCATGCACAAGGCTCGCAACTGCGGCAGGTAGAGGTTCATCTCCGACGGTGCTTCGGTGCCCGGGGTCAACTGGAACTGCACCTCGATGCCAGCGATGGTGCGAGTCTCGATTTCCTGGCTGATCAGGTCGGTCGGTGGAATCAGGGTGATGGTGCCGCCCGATGGCGTGTTCTTGCCCATGCCGGCGTCCACCTGGCCCTTGTCGCCCCGGGGCAACAGGCTGCCGAACTGGAACTGTGCACGGCGGCTCATGGCGTTGCCGGCGTAGACGTTCTCGCTCATCACATGTTCCATGAACCCCGATGGCGCGAACACCTTGACCTTGCCGGCCTTGACGTCGGCTTCGTCGATCACCCCGCGCACGCCACCGAAGTGGTCGACGTGGGTGTGGCTATAGATCACTGCCACCACCGGCTTGTGCGCACGGTTCTGGTAGTAGAGGTCGAGGGCGGCCTTGGCGGTTTCGGCCATGGTCAAGGGGTCGATGATGATCAGCCCGTCATCGCCTTCGATGATGGTCATGTTGGCCAGGTCCAGGCCGCGCACCTGATAGATCTTGTCGCTGACTTCAAACAGCCCGGCGTGGGCGCTGAGCTGGGCCAGGCGCCACAGGCTCGGGTTGACGGTGTCGGGGGCCTGGTCCTTGTCGAGGAAGGCGTAGGCCTGCATGTCCCAGATCACCTTGCCGTCGGCGCTCTTGATCTGGCCCTTGAACGGGGCGATCAATCCGCGGTTGACCGACTCGTAGTCGGTGCGGTCGCTGAAAGGCAATTGCTTGAGGACGGCGGCGTTGCTGGCAGCGGTCAGGGGGCTGGCGGCGGCGGGGCCTTGGCTGGCACCAGCGGACTGGGCCAGGCAGGCGGCGATCAAGGCGGCCAGCAGGCCACGGGTGGACAGTGTGAAACGAGGCATGGAGTCTCCGTTTTTATCGTTATGGCTATTCCAGTCTTGAGCTTAGGGCGCGCACTTGGCACCCCGGCAATCGTCAAACGACAAAAACCATGCAGGGCCGATGACCCGGTCCGCTATCCTTGAGCTCTCTGTCACCGAGCGAGCGTTGCCCATGCTGGAGGTTCAAGGGGTGTTCAAGAGCTACGCCACCGCCCAGGGACCCTTGGCGGTGTTGTTGGGGGTCGACCTGCGCCTGGAACAGGGCAGTAGCCTGGCGCTGATGGGCGAGTCGGGCAGTGGAAAAAGCACGCTGCTGCACCTGGTGGCCGGGCTGGACCAGGTCGATCGCGGCAGCATCCGGATCAACCAGCAGCCGTTGGAGCGGATGAACGAACGCCAGCGGGCCCACTGGCGACGCACTGAAATCGGCCTGGTGTTCCAGCAGTTCAACCTGATCGGCAGCTTGCGCGTGGAAGACAACCTGGCCTTCCAGGCGCGTCTGGCCGGGCGCCTTGATCCGGCCTGGCAGGCGCAACTGGTGGAACGCCTGGGCCTGGGGGATCTGCTCAAGCGCTACCCGGAACAATTGTCCGGCGGCCAGCAGCAGCGCGTGGCGCTGGGCCGGGCGCTGGCCTCGCGACCGCCCTTGTTGCTGGCCGACGAGCCCACCGGCAGTCTCGATGAAAGCACCAGCGATGAGGTGCTCGACTTGATGCTCGAACTGCTCGCCGACAGCCCCAGCAGTTTGCTGATGGTCACCCACAGTCCGCGGATCGCGGCGCGGCTGGCGCAGCGGGTGGTGTTGCACGGCGGACGCCTGGTCGACCCCGGCCCGCGGTCATGAACGTCTGGCGGGAAACCCTACGGGCGCTGCTCAGTCACTGGCGCCGGCACCCGGTGCAGTTGTTCAGTGTGCTCACCGGCTTGTGGCTGGCCAGCGGCCTGCTGACTGGGGTCGAGGCGCTGAACAGCCAGGCGCGCGACAGCTACGCCCGGGCCAGTCAGTTGATCGGTGGCGAGCCCCAGGCCAGCCTCGCAGCCGTCGATGGCGCAACCTTCGGGCAACAGCTGTTCGTCGAGTTGCGCCGGGCGGGCTGGCCGGTGTCGCCAGTGTTGCAGGCGCGGATCCAGCTTGAGGACCAGCCCGACCAGCGATTGCAACTACTGGGCATCGAGCCCCTGTCGTTACCCATCGGCTCGGCGCTGGCCGGACAAACCCTGAAGCTTGAGCAGATGGTCGACTTTGTCAGCCCGCCGGGACGGACCTGGATTGCCCCGACAACCTTGCAGGCCCTGGGTCTCAAGGAAGGCGACCGGCCGTTGACCACCACGGGTCGCACCTTGCCGGCGCTGCACGGGCAAGCCGACATGGCGCCCGGCGTGCTGTTGGTGGACATCGGCGTGGCGCAGCAGGTGCTGCAATTGCCCGGGCAGCTTTCGCGCCTGCTGCTGCCCAAGGAATTTGCCGCCAGCGCGCCGCCGTTGCCCGGCTCACTGGGTGCGCGCTTGCAGCTCAAACACAGTGGCGAAGAAAACAATCTGGCGCGGCTCACCGAGAGCTTTCACCTGAATCTGGATGCCTTGGGCGTGCTGTCGTTTGTCGTCGGCCTGTTTATCGTCCACGCCGCCATCGGCCTGGCCCTGGAGCAGCGCCGAGGCCTGTTCCGGACCCTGCGCGCCTGCGGTGTGAGCGGGCGGACGCTGATCGGCTGCCTGTGCCTGGAACTGGCAGGCCTGGCCTTGCTCGGTGGTCTGTTGGGGGTGGCCAGTGGTTACCTGCTGGCCAGTGTCTTGCTGCCCGACGTTGCCGCCAGCCTGCGTGGGTTGTACGGCGCCGAGGTGGCGGGGCAGTTGAGCCTCAGCCCCTGGTGGTGGTTCAGTGGCCTGGGCTTGAGCCTGTTGGGCGCCTTGTTGGCGGGGGGTAACAGCCTGCTGCGTGCGGCGCGCATGCCACTGCTGGCGCTGGCCAATCCGCAGGCCTGGCACCAGGCCCACGCCCGCTGGTTGCGACGCCAGGCCTGGGTCGCCCTGGGGGCTGCGGTGATTGGCCTGCTGGCATGGGGCTGGGGCGACAGCCTGGCCAGTGGTTTTGTGCTGATGGCAGCGCTGCTGCTGGGGGCAGCCCTGGGTTTACCGGTGCTGCTCGACGCGCTGCTGAATCTGTTGGCGCGGCGCCGGCGCTCGGTACTCGGGCAGTGGTTTCTCGCCGATTGCCGCCAGCAATTGCCGGCCCTGAGCCTGGCCCTGATGGCGCTGCTGCTGGCGCTGGCCGCCAACATCGGGGCTGGCAGCATGACCGCCGGCTTTCGCCTGACCTTCAATGACTGGCTGGAGCAACGGCTCAGCGCCGAGCTCTACGTCAATCCGCAGAGCCCGGCGCAGGCCACTGCTTTGCAGGACTGGCTGCCCCGGCAAAACCTTGACGCGGTGTTGCCCAGTTGGCAGGTCGCGCTGTCGCTGCAAGGTTGGCCGGCGGACCTCTACGGGGTGATCGACGACCCCAGCTACCGTGCGCACTGGCCCTTGCTCGAAGCCCTGGGGGAGCAACCCTGGGACCAGTTGGCGACGGGGGACAGGCTGATGCTCAGCGAGCAACTGGCACGCCGGCTCAAGGTGCGCCTGGGCGATCACCTGAGCATTGCCACGCCCCAGGGGCCGTGGTCGGTACAATTGATCGGGATCTACGCCGACTACGGCAATCCCAAGGGGCACCTGTTGGTGAATGCCCAGCAGTTGCTACGGCATTGGCCAGGGCTGGCCCCCAGTCGTTTCAATCTGCGGCTGCAGCCGGCACGGATTCCCGCGCTGGTCAGTGCCTTGCACAGGGACTTTGCCCTGGATGACAGCCGCATCGTCGACCAGGCCCGACTCAAGGGCTGGTCGAGCGAGGTCTTCGAGCGCACCTTTGCCGCCACCGCGGCGCTAAATAGCCTGACCTTGGGGGTCGCCGGCGTGGCTTTGTTCATCAGCCTGTTGACCCAAAGCGAAAGTCGTCTCGGGCAATTGGCACCGCTGTGGGCGCTGGGGGTGACCCGCCGCCAGTTGATGCTGCTCAACCTCGGGCAGACCTGGCTACTGGCGTTGCTGACCCTGGTGCTGGCGTTGCCCCTGGGCATCGCGCTGGCCTGGTGCCTGGACACGGTGATCAATGTGCAGGCATTCGGCTGGCGCCTGCCGTTGCGGGTGTTTCCCCTGCAATTGGCGCAACTGATGGGGTTGGCGCTGTTGGCCACGCTGCTGGCTTCGGCCTGGCCCTTGTTCAAGCTGTACCGCAGCCAGCCTGCGGACTTGCTCAGGCGATTTGCCCATGAAAATTAACCGGCTGTCTGCGTTGCTGCTGGTGCTGGGATTGACCGGGTGCGATGAGCCGTCGGGCGACCAGGGGTTCGCCGGCCTGGGTAGCGACGCGGCAGCCTTCAGTCAGGTGACACCCGGACGCACGTTGAGCTTTCCCGCCGATCACGCCGCCCACGACGGCTATCGCATTGAATGGTGGTACCTCACGGCCAATCTCAAGGATGCCCAGGGGCGGGAGTTCGGGGTGCAGTGGACGCTGTTTCGCAACGCGCTCAAGCCCGGTCCCGAACAACCAGGTTGGGCCAGCCAGGTGATCTGGCTGGGGCACGCCGCCGTGACCTCGGCCACCGTGCACCATGCTGGCGAACGCTACGCGCGCGGCGCAGTGGGTCAGGCCGGGGTGCAGGGCGTGCCCTTTGATGCGTGGATCGATGACTGGCGCCTGAGCACCCGGGCTGATGCCCAGGAACCGCTGGCAGAGATGCAGGTGCAGGCCAGTGGCGCGGGCTTTGCCTATCAGCTGCAACTGACGACCAACCGGCCATTGGTGCTGCAGGGCGAGCAGGGTTTCAGTCGCAAGTCCGAGCAGGGCCAGGCTTCGTACTACTACAGTCAGCCGTTTTTCCAGGCGCGCGGCATCCTGGAGATCGACGGCGTGCGTTACCAGGTCAGCGGCCCGGCCTGGCTCGACCGGGAGTGGAGCAGCCAGCCATTGCTGGCCGGGCAGAGCGGCTGGGATTGGTTCTCCCTGCATCTGGACAGTGGCGCGCACCTGATGCTGTTCCGGGTCCGGGAGAAAGACGGGCAAGGCTACCTCAATGGCACCTGGATCAACCCGGACGGCAGCAGCCGGAGCTTGTCACGCCAGGACATCAGCCTGACGCCTCTGGCTCGTAGCGAGGTGGCGGGGCGCCAGTTGCCAACCCAGTGGTCGCTCAAGGTGGCGGGCGAAGGGTTGGACATTCGGGTCGCGGCGCTGAACCCCAGGGCCTGGATGGCCTTGCGCATTCCTTATTGGGAGGGTCCGGTGCAAGTGAGTGGCACTCACCCGGGCACCGGTTACCTGGAAATGACCGGTTATTGAGTGGTCAGTCGCAGTCCGCGACCCTGTTCAGGAATGTTTTAGGAAAAGTGCTGATCTATGTCTATGCTCACTCGACACACAAGACTTTAGGCTTGCGTAGTAAGTCACTGCCCATATTTTATTGCACAGGGAATGTATCGCCATGAAGCTTCATACACTGACCAAAGCCATCACACTTGCCACCCTGCTTTCTACCGGCAGCCTCAGTGCCTACGCTGCGGATATTCCACTGTCGGAAGTAGTGGAGGCCAACCAGGTAATCACCAAGGTGATTTCCGTCGATGCAGCCAATCATGAAGTGGTACTCGAAGGCGCCGAAGGCAAGCCGGTGCACATCCAGTTGAGCGACAAAGCCAAGGACCTGGGCAACCTCAAGGCCGGTGACAAGGTGCAGCTGGACGTTATCCGTTCGGTCGGCACGTTCCTTGATACCGATGTCGACAAGAGCCTGCCAGGCTCGGTTGAGCGGGTCGGCGAAATGCGCGCCACCGAGAACAATCCGAACCCAGGCGGCACCGCCTACCGTCAGGTCAAGGTCCAGCTGAAAATCACCGCCATTGACCTGGCGAAAAACCAGGTAACGCTGCAGAACCCGGCAGGCCTGAAAAAGACCGTGACCGTGGAAAAACCTGAGCTGCAGGCCAAGCTCAAAAACCTCAAGGTCGACCAGAGCGTGGTGGTGGTCTACACCGACGTGCTGAAGGTCACCACTGCACACTAAGATTTATTGCCGCACGATAAAACCAGACCCGGTGATGGTGACCCCATACCGGGTTTCGTTTTTTTTCGCTTATGAATTCTGTTGAAATATGTCGTGCACATTTATTCAGAATTTGTCACCGGACATATCTGCCAACTTGCATTAAAATCACCGCCGTTCGCCCAGTGCCATGGCTCTTTACCAGTGCAAGGATTGCCAGGTTATGACACTGGGCGAACTCCTCTCTAAAAAGTTCGACAAACAACATTCAGATGTACAACATTTCTGAATGTTCGTGCCTCAGTTTCGCGCTGGCAGATTCAACGCCGCGTAACACTCTTCAAGCGAACGTTGCTGCGTTTGCGCATACAACCCCAGCTCATCGATGGTCGAACGCCCCAACGCCTGCTCGAACGCGGCTTGGTTGGAGTGCTGTGCATAGTGGGTCTGGGCGGCATCGCCGAGGTTCGACTGGAAGATCCCGGCGGCGCTGACTGGCAGGAAATCCTCGTACACCAGCGGCTCGAACCGCAGGAAACCGGCCTGCAGCAAAGCGTCCAGGCTCAGGCCCGCGAGCGCTTGGGCAGGGGCGGCGCGGCCTTGTTCAGTGACGAAAAACCGGAAGTAGGCCAGGCCTTGCTCACGCAGGGCGGCGTAGCTGTCCGGGAACGCTTCGAAGTGCTGGTGCATCAGGCGGTTGTAGCGTTCGGCGTTGGCTTCGTTGGGGAAGTCCTGCAGCTCGTCGCGGGCGGCATTCAGCAGCCGGTCATAAAGAGCCCGGCCTTGGGGCGTAAGGGCAGCGCCGCGTTGCTCGATTTCGCCGAAGCGCGCGCTGTGGCTGCCACTGGCCTGCTGCTGGTCGGTGAAGGCGATGGCTTCATCCAGCGCCTTGAAGCTGGTCTGGCGCAGCAGGATCGGGCACTGGCGACGGGGTGGGCCTTCGATGACGGCCTTGGGGGTGATGCCATGACTGGGCATCTGCGCCTGCACGATGTCGATGTCCAGGGTGCGCGGAGTCAGGTGGTTGATGTGCGGGCCCTTGAACGCCACCACATCGGCGACCAGCCGGTGCTGGGCACTCAGTTGCTGGTACTGCGCGGCGGTGACTGTGGCGTGGTGGTGCCAGCGGAAGGTTTCCAGTGCCTGTTCGACAAACGCCTCGGCCTGGGCTTCGTCCAGACCGCCTTGCTGTTCGGCCTGGTCGATCAGTTCCAGGGCCTGGGTGGTGAAGATCGAGCGCCGGGCCAGCACCGATTCGGCAAAGGCGCGCAACTCGGGGTCGGCGATCAGTTCCAGGCGCAGCAGCGAGGTGAACACACGAAACGGGCTGATCTGCAGGGCGCTTTCATGCACCGCGCGAAACGCCGTGGAATGCACCGGCACCCCGGCCGGGGTAAGGTCGTAGTAACCCACCGGCTCCATGCCCATTACCGCAAACAGCCGGCACAGGGTGGCCAGTTCGCTGGCGCTGCCAACGCGGATCGCGCCATGGCGTTCCAGGTCCAGGCGGTCGATTTCACCGGTCGCGCGCAGTTGTCGGGCGATGGCCGGATCCTGCTCCAGCACCTGGGCGTTGGTCTGGGCTACCAGCTCCATCAAGGCGCCGTACAGCGGCACTTCTTCGCGGTACATGTCCGACATCGCCCGCGAGAAGCGTTGGCGGATCAGGTCAGGGCTGACGACGTTCTGGTAGCTCATGAATAGGAATCCCGGCGCAGTGACAGTGAAGTAGGCCGATTCTGTTCGGCGCTGGCGAGGCTTGCAAACGAAGTTTCTTCCGAACTTCATTCTGCAAACGACTGCTGCACAGCTCGTTATCACGTCTCTAGCTGTCGGCTGGGCGGATCAGTAGTTTTTCGACTGCCCTCTGGCGGCGGGCTAACGCCGCGGGCGCTCGAGAAACTGCCGAAACAAGGCTGCAGTCTGCGCCGGGCGTTCAACCATCGGCATGTGGCCGATACCGTCCCAGATTTCCAGGCGGGCGCCGGCGATGCCCTTGGCCCAGACCTCGGCGCTGCTGACATGCAGCAAGCGGTCTTCGCGCCCCCACAGCAGCAAGGTGGGAGCATGGATCTGCCCCAGCCGGGAGCCGATCGGCTGGCTGGCGTGAAAGTCCTCGAAGATCTCCGCCAGTTCTTCACGCCGGTCCTGGTAACGTTCGGCAATGGCCGCCAGCACCACGCCCGGGACCCAGGGCGGGGATGCCATGGTCATCCGATAGAGCTGCTTGAAGTCAGCTGGCGAGTGGATCAGGAACGGATTAATGCCGGCGGCCAGCAACCGCTCCATGTCGCTGGGCTCGGGCGAGCTCAGGCCTGCGGGGTCGATCAGCGTCAGCGAAGCGATACGCCCTGGGTGGGCGGCCGCCAGCCACGCGGCGACGTAGCCGCCCATGGAATTGCCGATCACGTGGACCTTGCCGATCCCGCAGGCATCGAGCAACTGGATCATCCGTTCGGCCTGGGTCGGGATGTCATAGCCGCCACCGGCCTTGAACCCGGTTTCGCCATGGCCGGCCTGGTCGGGGATGATCACCCGGCAGTCGTCGACAAAATGCCGGGCGAAGCGCAGCCAGATGGTTTTGTCGGCGCTGTAGCCGTGGAGCAGCAGGAGGGTCCGGTCCGGCGTGTCAGGCCCGCCCTGGTAGGTGACCATGCCCATTTCGGCAATCGGCATGGTGATTTTTTCCAGGCGATATAGGCGCGCCTCCAACGCCGTGCTGGCGTCGTACAGCAGGTGGCCGAGACGCGGCCAGGTGCGCCAGGTCCAGTAGGCCAGCAGCAGCGCAAGGATCAGCACAATTACCATCGCGTTCTCCCCAGTACTCGTCAGGACAGGATGTGGTCGCCCGGTTTCAGTCGGCGCGTCAGTTGGTGGTAGCTGAAACTGAATCCGGGAAACATCGCGATCACGTGACCGCTCTTGCTTTGATACCAGCTGTGGCAGCCACCGGATTTCCACACGGTGCGCTGCATCTGCTGGTGGATCATTTCGGTATAGGCGCTTTCGGCCTCCTTGCGTACTTCTATGCTGCGCAGGCCCTGCGCCTTGAGGGTGCGAATGCAGTCGAGGATGTAGTTCATCTGCGACTCGATGATGAACAGCGCCGAGGTATGGCCAATGCCAGTGTTGGGGCCGGTGACGATAAACAGGTTGGGAAAGTCCGGCAGGCTGGTACCCAGGTAGGCGCGTGGGTAGAGCGCCCAGACGTCGCTCAGGCGAGTGCCGTGTTTACCCAGCACCGGATAATTGATCACCCCGTCGGTGGCGTCGTAGCCGGTGGCCCAGACGATCAGGTCGAGCTCCAGGTGCTGGCCGTCGAGGGTGCGGATGCCCCGTTCGTCCAGTGCGGCGATGCCCTGGTCGCGGCCGTGCAGGGTAACGTTGGCGCGGCTCAGCGCCGGGTACAGGGTGCTGGACAGAATCACCCGCTTGCAGCCGATGGTGAAGTCCGGGGTGAGCTTTTGTCGCAGCTGCGGGTCCGGCACCTGGCGCTTGAGATGATTGAGCGCTTGCCGTTGCACCAGCTTGAGGGCGGTTTTCGAATACTTGAAGGCAATCACCCGGGTTTCGAATTGCCAATAGATCAGCCAGCGCAGCAGCTTGTAGGCCGGCTTGAGTCCCAGCAGCCAGCGCTGGAAGCGGCCGAAACTGCGGTCGGCGCGGGGCAGCACCCAATGCGGGGTGCGCTGGAACACATGCAAGTGGGCGACCTGCGGCGCAATGCTGGGAATGATCTGCGCCGCGCTGGCACCGCTGCCGACGATGGCGACCCGCTTGTTGCGGTAGTCGTAGCGGTGATCCCAGGCATTGCTGTGAAAGGTGCTGCCGGCAAAACGTGGCAGGCCCTCGAACGCCGGGATCACCGGTTGGCTCAGCGGTCCGGAGGCGTTGATCAGGAACTGCGCCCGGAAGGTGCCTTTGCCACGGGTGAAGACCTGCCATTGCCGGGCGTTGTCGTCCCATTCGACCCGCTCGACATCGGCCTGCAACTCGACCTTGTCACGCAGTTGGTAGTGCTCGACCACATGTTGGGTGTAGCGGTGCAGCTCGGCCTGTTCGGCGAACATCTGCGTCCAGGGCCAGGAGGCGAACGACAGGGAGTAGAGCGGGGAGGGCACATCGACTGCGGCGCCGGGGTAGGTATTCTGACACCAGGTGCCGCCAAAAAAATCACGCCGTTCCAGCAGGCGGAAGTCGTCGATACCTGCCTTGAGCAGATTGACTGCCGCACACTGGCCGCCAAAACCGCTGCCGATGATCAGAACCTGATGGGTGTGCATGCTCCTCCTCGTTTTTCGTCGTGCCGCACACCCGCGCCAGCGGTGCGATGAGTCCCTGTCATTTATAGTCAATCTTTCGGCGCAGGGTAGGCTGGGCCGGCTTTTTCTGGCTGCTGGACGGTGATGGCAATTTGACGTTGCCCTGATAGACTCCGATGTGTTGCCGTCTGCGGGACTAGCTGTCGCAGGGTTCCCATCTGCCGTACCAAGAGGAGCTTTGGCCCCCTATGCAACCTGTTGCAGGAAAGGGACTTTCAATGGCCAAGAGGCTGTACACCTCGCGCTCCCTCGGCCTGGTGCTGGGCCTGTTGTGCGTGGGTGCGGCGCTGCTGCCGCTCAAGCCGCCGGTCTGGCTGGTGGCATTGATGCTGTTCAACGGCCTGGTATGGCCGCACCTGGCGTACCAGTGGACCCGCCGCTCGGCGGTGCCGTATCGCGCGGAATATCGCAACCTGTTGCTTGACTCGTTCATGGGCGGCTTCTGGGTGGCGGCCATGCAGTTCAACCCGTTACCCAGCGTTGCCACACTGTCGATGATGGCCATGAACAACGTGGCCATTGGCGGTTTGCGCTTCCTGCTCGCCGGTCTATTGGCCCAACTGCTGGGGTTGGGGCTTGGGCTGTTGTTGTTCCTGCCGACCTTCATCCCGCCGACCAGTTCCTTGCAGATGTATGCCTGCTTGCCGTTGCTGACCTTCTACCCACTGGCACTCGGTTGGATCTGCTTTCGCCAGACCCATGCCCTGGGCAAAAGCAAACGTGAACTGTTGGCCCTGAGTCGCACCGACAGCCTGACCGGGCTGTTGAACCACGGGGCCTGGAAAGACGCCCTGGAAATCGAGTTCCAGCGCTGCCAGCGTCAGCAGGCCGGCGGGGCGATTGCCCTGATCGACATCGACCACTTCAAGTCGATCAACGACACCTACGGGCATGTCGCCGGGGACATTGTGCTGCGCCAGTTGAGCAAGATCCTCAAGCAGAACCTGCGCGCCACGGACGTCGCAGGGCGTTACGGCGGGGATGAGTTCTGCGTGATCCTTCCCGACGTGCCGCTGGCCCATGCGGTCCAGGCGATGGACGCCCTGCGCGACCGTTTCTCGGGCCTGGGCTATGAACAGAGCCCGACCCTGCAAGTCAGCCTGAGCATCGGCCTGGCGGCGTTCAACCCGATGCACAGCGACGCCACGCAATGGCTCAGCGACGCCGACCTGGCGCTGTATGCCGCCAAGACCACCGGCCGCAACCGCGTCATCTGCCACGCCGACGGGCTGGTCCAGCGCGTGGCCATAGGGGTCCCGTAGCAGCTCCATGCGTATCTCCTTTAAACGCTGCGCCAACTCCAGCGCCACGCGCCCGCTGGCGAACGTTGGCACCAGGTGGGCGAATGGTACGTCGAGCATGCGGTTTTCCTTCACTGCCCGCAGTTGCGAGAGCACCGGGTCGTGGCGCAGCAGATAACGCTTGCGGCTGGCCGGAGACCAGACGGCGTCGGCCAGCAACAGCACGTCGGGGTCACTGTCGAGCAAGGTCTCGCGGCTCACGCTCAGGCGGCCCAGGTCGACCTCGGCGAAGGTGTTGCGCGCCCCGGCGGCGCTGAGCAGGGCCGTGACGAAGGCGTTTTTGCCGACGCTGTCCAGGCCGTCCGCCTCGCTATCGAGGTAGAACACCGATAACGGTTTGGCACCGCTGTGCAGCGCCGCGGCCCGGGCCAGGTCGGCGTCCAGGGCGGCGCTCAATTGCTGCGCCTGCCCGGGGCGTTGCAGCAGAGCGCCGAGGGTTTGCAGGTCGGCACGGATGTGCGCGAAAAAATCCAGCGAGCGCTGATCGCAGGCGGACTCCAGCAGGTAACTGGCGATGCCCTGGCGAGCCAGCATCGGCCGTGAGCTCAGGTGTTGCGCAAAGGCCGAGGCAAACCCGCCCACCACCAGGTCGGCGTGCTGGGTGTACAGCACCTCAGCCGATGGATAACGCTTGGAGATCAGGGGGATGCCGCGGTAGGCGCCTTGTTCGATCGCCACATTGTCATCGTCGATATAGGCCACGCCAATCAGCGCCGGACCGGCTCCCAGGGCCAGCAAGGTGTCGGCGCTGTGCTGGTTGAGCGCGATGATTCGTTGCGGTGCCTGTTCGATTTCCCGGGTTGTCCCGCAGTTGTCGTAGGTCTGCGCCAGTGCAGGTAGCGGGGTACAGAGCGACACACTGAGCAGCAGTCGCCTAAGCATTGGACGGATCTCCTGCAGGCGCGCCGATCAGCAGGTGCGCGACCACCGCACCCGCCACCAGATGCCCGTCCACCAGTTGCTTGACCTCCTGGTCATCGCGCACCCGGTACCAGCAAGCATCCGGGTACACGGTCAGGACCGGCCCCAGGTTGCAGGGGAACTGGCAGCCGGTGCGGGTCAGCAGGACCCCCGCCGGTGTTTCGATCCGGTCGTGCTTGAGCAATTCCCGGCGCAGGGTTTTCCACAGCGCCAGGGAACCCCTGGCCACACACCGCGGCCCGGTGCACAAGAACACCTGGCGGGCGTGCGGCGGGATGCTCGACCAGGCCGGATCGCTCGGCACGCCGTTGACGTCATATTCCATGGCAAGCACTCCCTCAGAAACGGTAGGTGTAACGCACCTCAGTTGTGAACGGCCGGCCGAGGTTCTCCACGGACGGGCTGCCGGTGGTCATGCTGGTGGCGTAGTCACGGTCGAACAGGTTTTCCACCAGCAGGCTCAGGCGGTGGCGCCGGGCGTTGTCCAGGTAGCGATAGGCATCGGCATCGACCACCGAGTAATGGCCGTAATCCACGTCCTTGGCGCTGACCACCGAACGGATGTAGCGCAGCGCCCCTCCGGCCCCCCACAAGCGATTGTCCGACTCATAGCCCAGGCGTGAGCGGGCGAAGAAGCTTGGGATGTTGCTGATGGTCACGCCGTTGCGGCCTTCCACCAGGTTGCGGGTCATGTCGCCTTGCAGGCTCCAGCGATCATTGAGCTGCCATTGGCCGTCGACTTCGATACCGCGCACCAGGATCTCGCCATCACCGTTGACCCACTGGTCGCCGTCGAGGGTGATCAGGTCATCGATTTCCCGGCGAAAGCCGGTGACGCTGGCGCTGAATTCGCGGGCCAGCAGGGTGCCCCGGTAATCCAGGCCGAGTTCGGCATTGCGGCTCTTCTCGGCCTTGAGGTTGGGGTTGCCCATCTCCTCGCCAGGTTCGTTGACGTACAACTGCTCGGCATTGGGCAGCTTGTAGGCGCTGCCGATCTGGCCCCGCAATGCCCAGTGCTCCGTCAGGTCGTAGAGTGAGGTGAGCATGCCGACCGTGGCGCTTTCACCGCCGCTCAGGTGCTCCTGGCGAACGCCGATGCTCGGGTGCCAGTCCGGTAGCGCGGCGATCACCGGGCGCAATTGGGTATACAGCGCGTGGGCTTCGGCCTGTTGGTTGTCGATGACCATGACATCGTCCTGGCCCTTGAACCATTGGTTGTCGCTGCCGAACACCAGTACGTGGCCACCGGGCAGTTCGGCCTTGCCCTCGGCCTGCAGGCCCCAGTCGGTGAAGCCCCAGTAGTCGTTGTGGTTGAGCACCCGGGTGCCGCCGCCTTCGAGGTTGTAGACCCGGGTGTAGCGGGTGTCCCAGTCGTTGACATGGCCTTTGAGGAAGTAGCTCAGGTCTTGATTGACCTGCTGTTCGAAGGTCGCCGTGGCGATCTGTTGCACCCGGTCGTTGCTGGTGTTGCGGTTGTCCGTGGGGCGGGCGAAGTCCAGGTTGGCGTCGCTGTACTGGTAGAACAGTTCCAGGCGCGAATCGTCGCCGAAGGCCTGGGTGGCCTTGGCGCCAAAGGTGCTGACTTCGTAGCCGCGCTTGCGGTCGGTGGCGGTGCTGCGCATGTCACTGCTGCGAAATGGCTGGTAGCCGTCGGAGACGTTGTGGCTGACGTACGCCAGCAAGCCAAGGTCGCCAAAGCCGTTGCTGACGATCTGTTCGGCGCGCGCGTCGCCGCTGCGGCCCATGAAACTGTCCAGGCCCATGTTGAGTTCACCGGAGGTCTCGCGGGTCTGGGCGCTGCGGGTGACGATGTTGATCACCCCGGCCACGGCCTGGGTGCCGAACAGCAGGCTTTGTCCGCCCTTGAGCACTTCGATGCGTTCGATGGCATTGGCCGGCAGGGTGTCGAGGTAGAGCCCACCGTACAGGCGATTGTTCAGGCGCACGCCATCGAGCAGGATCAGCGTGTCGTCGTTGCGCCCACCCAGCAGCGAATAGTTGGCGTAGTCGAAGGGGCCGTTTTTCGGCGCGACGTAGAGGCCGGGCACTGACATCTGCAGCACGCGGGTGATGTCGGCGTCGGGGCCGGCGCGCTCGATCCGGGCGCGGTCGATGATCTCGACCTTGCTGCCAAAGCGCGCCATTTCGGCGACGGTGGTGGATTCCACCGACGGGGCGCTGACGAGTTGCTGGTCGAGGGTCATGGCCGAGGTGTCGGCCAGGGCGGGTGGGCTGATCAGGCAGAGCAGGGCGCCACAGGCATACAGTCGCGCAGGACGCTGGTCCTGGCTGGAAGGAGTTGGAATCTGAGTCATTTTTGGTCTTCTCGAAAAAAATCTTCGCAGAAGCACGCAGGAGAAAGTACCGGACACGCGCCAATACCGGCCCATGCCCGCCCACCGCAGGTTTGCCAAACAGAAATTCCAGGCCGGTCTCCGGGCTTGCGAGGCTCGAAGCGTTCACCTTCCCAGGCCTTTGGGCCCAGTGGTCTGTCGAACGCGTCACTCGCTTACCGTTGCGGGGGCAGCACCGGACTAACCCTGAAAAGGGCGCACCGGTTTCCCGTTTCACCTCATGCACGGCGGCATGAGGCACCTGAAACTGGGCGGTATCTGAACACTCGGATGACCGTTCGTCAAATAATCAGGTGGGCTTTAGTACGCGGGGTACATATCCATTTCTGCGGTAACGGCCTCCTATGGTTCCGCTTTTACAGCGGCTCACTTTTGGAGGAG
>NZ_CATKPN010000047.1:0-64191 GCF_949767245.1 Pseudomonas sp. IT-P176 | reverse complement strand
GGGGTAAACCGGCAGGACGCCGGTTTAGCCGCACTGGGCCAGGGAGGGCCCATTGCGGCGCCCCCCCAAATCAATGTCGGAGTACGGGCATGCCGAGCCTAAGCGAGGCACCGAGTGGTGGGGTAGAGCGTTTTGCTTACTTTTGCGCTGTTCAAAAGTGAGCCGCCGTCAGGCGGAACCATAGGAGGCCGTTACCGAAGAAATGGATATGTACTCGACCTAATCCAACACCCCAGAGGCCCACAGGTGCAACGTCGCACCACAGTTGTGTAGATACCTATGCCGCGATGGGGCCGGCACATCCAACCTGGATGGCGGCGGACCCACCGCTATCGCGGGCAACTCACCAGCGCATCCGCACGCCAAGGCTGCCGATCAGGCCGTTGAGGTCGTTGTCGTCGACGTCGCTGCTGTAGTCGGCACTGACGTAGAGGCTGACGCTGGGGCTGACCCTGGCGACGAGGCCCAGGCCCAGTTCGACGGTGGAGGAGTAGCGGCTGCTGCTGATCTTGTCGACCTGGTCCAGGGTCACCGTGTCGCTGGTGTTGATCCGGTGCCACAGGTTAGTGCGTACATAGGGTTCGACCGGCAGGCCATTGATGTCGTAGCTCCCTTTCAAGCGCGCCCCGACACGGCCACTCCAGCTGTTCAGTTCATTGGCTTGGGCGTTGCCGTTGGCGTAGGGCGTGTCCAGGGAGATGCGCTGGTTGATCAACTGCGCCTGGGGTTCGATCACCCAGTTCTTGCTGATCCCGATGGGAAAGCCCCCTTCCACCGACAGGGTCACCGCGCTGCCTTCGGTGGCTTGGCGTTCGCCCTGGGCGTTACGGCTGAAACCGCTGACCCGGCCGCCACTGGCACTCAAGTCGACGTGCCAGCCGTTGGCACCGGTCAAGCTCCAGTAGGCACCGAGGCTGTCGCCCTGGACGTTCAGGCTGTCGGTGCCGAGGTTGCCCAGGGCCGGACCGACCAGCATGCCATTGCTGTTCCCCTGGATCTGGTTGCTCCCTCCCAGCAGGCCCACCCGTTGGGTACTGCCGCCATTGCCGTGCACGGTCACCAGTGCCGGCCCCTTGGCTAGCGCCGTACCTATCGTGGAGAACTGTGAGTTGAGGACATCCTGCTCGGCCTGGGTGGCGGCGTGGCCGTAGACCTGTTGCCATGCCGAAGGGGCGGCCTGTTCGATGCTCAACAGATGGTTGTCGAGCCCGGGCTGGCGCATGAACTGGCCGGGCTCAGGGATGGGCGGGGCAGGGAAGGCGAAGGTCGGTACGTCCTGGCGAAACCAGGGGATCGCCTCCTCTTCGGCAGACGATGCCACAACCTCCATGGACGTACACAGCAGCAGCGAAGTCGACAGGGTGTACAGGGTAACGGTTATCTCGTGCTGGATAAGGGAGGTGTTCATGGAGGTCTACCTTGCTGCATACGCATGCCATATCTGGTCTTGGCGTCTCTCCTACCCCGAATGAGGGGCGACCGATTTCGTTGGGGCAAGCCTTGGCGGCCCGCTGGAACGGGAGCTTGCGGCCTGCCCCAGGAGTTACTTCCGGGGGTAGTAAGGATTAGCTAAGAAGACCCAGAGCCCTGCGTCAAGAAATTGAACGATGAGCGGTATGGCTAATTTAGGCGTCGCAACTGACTGAAAATTGACGAGTCTATAAGCTGTTGTTTCACTGGAAAATCATCCGGGGACGGCTCTGCGTTACGCTTTTCGCCGGATCACAGATGCACCTCGACCGCTAGCGGCAAGTGGTCGGAAAGATGGCTCCAGGGTTTGTTGCCGAGGATTCTTGGGGCGTGGCTGCTGGCGTTGCGCAGGTATACGCGGTCCAGGCGCAACAGCGGGAAACGTGCCGGATAGGTTTTGGCCGGGCGGCCGTGATGGCGTTCGAAGGCCTCATGCAAGTCATCGCGCCGAGCGAGGGTCAGGTTGCCCTGCAACTGCCAGTCATTGAAGTCGCCGGCGATGATCACCGGAGCGTCTTCGGGCAGCGACTCGATCAACTGGCAGAGCAGCGCCAGTTGCAGTTGACGATGGCTTTCCAGCAGGCTCAGGTGCACGCAGATAGCGTGGACCTCGGCATGGCCCGGTACATCCAGCACGCAATGCAGCAAACCCCGGCGTTCGGGGCCGGTGATCGATACGTCCAGATTGCGGTGGTGGCGGATCGGGTACTTGGACAGCAGCGCGTTGCCGTGGTGGCCGTCGGGGTACACCGCATTGCGCCCGTAGGCGAAGTCGCTCCACATGCTGTCGGCGAGGAACTCGTACTGTGACATCGACGGCCAGTTACTGTGGCGCGAGGCGTGGCGATCATGCTCGCCCAATACCTCCTGGAGAAACACCAGGTCGGCCGATGTACTGCGCACGGCCTCGCGCAACTCGGGCAGGATGAAACGCCGGTTGAGAGCGGTAAAACCTTTGTGGGTGTTGACGGTCAGCACCCTGAGCCGATGTACGGCCTGGGGTGCGTCCTGCGGGGGGACGGAGCCGGGTTGACGTTCTGGGTCGGGGTTCACATGCACTCCTGGAAAGTCGCGACGGGTTATCCATGCGACTGATGTTGCGGCCGCCAGTTCAGTGTTTCGCCGCCGATCGTCGACATCTGCGCGGGGCGGCCTTACACAAAAACAATCTCATAGGGTTGGCGCAAACGCTCCAGGACCACCTTGGGCAACAGCGGTGCGATGCCCATTTGCGGGTCGCCATCCAGTTGGCTGGCATAGGCGTGGATGGCATGGCGCTTGCGCGCGATCGTCCAGCTGTCCAGACGCACCTTGTGTGCGCGGTGCCAGGGGATCTGCCCTTGGTCGCGCACCGGCCAATGCCAGGCCCAGAAAGGCAGTTCGCACAGGCGGGCACCGACCATCTGGGCGGCCTTGGCACTGGCGCGCCCGACGGTGTCATGGTCGACGTCGCCGTCTTCGCGCCAGGTGCTGAACAGCACATCCTCAGGGCGCAGGTAGCGGGCAATGAAATGTGCCAACTGCGTCTCGCGCTCGGCCAGTGCCGTGTCGGCGAAACCGCCACGAATCCACTTCAGGCTATGCATGGGCAGCCCAAGCCTGCGCAGGGCATCGACACTTTCCTGGGGGCGAAATACGCTCAGGCGTCTCTCCGGCCACAGTTGCGAACCCGGGTAGCTGGCGCTGCCGTCGGTGACGGAGATCAGTTGCAGGGGATGCCCCAGGCTGGCGAACAATTGCAGCAGGCCGCCGCAGGTCACCACTTCATCACCTGGGTGGGGTGCGATCACCACGGCTCGGGCGCCGGCCGGGATGATCGACTGAGTGTTGATGACCGGCAGGTTGTCCAGTTGGCGGGCGCCATTCCAGATTTGCGCGGGCAGGTGGCCGTCGAGGATCGAGGTACTTTTCATATTGATACGTCCTTGTACGGGTGAGCTGTCGGTCGTCTCCAGACGCCTGACCGACAGGCTGAGTGTCCTGGGCCGCCGAAGTTCGCGGGGCACCGTGTGGCAGATACTCAAGGGCAGCGGGCAAAGTATTGCCCATGGTTCCGGGTTTCGCCTGCGTCGGGCGGTCCCCCAGACGTTTTTTTGTGATTGGCCTGGGGGACCCACTCAGTCCTCATCTTGATGCTGCAATTCGAACAACAGCAGCGAGCGGCCGGTGACTGAATACTGGTGCTCGAATTCGAAGCGCTCCTGGCCGCGGATCGAGGGTTGGTTGGTGTCGATCATGCAGGTCCAGAAGCCACCGTCCGGCACCGCCGGCAGGCAGAAATTGACGATGTCATGGTGCGCGTTGACCACCAGCAGCAAGGTCGCATCGGCGCCCTTGCGGCGGATTCCGGTTTCCTGGGCGCGACCGTCGAGCAACATGCCCAGGCAGCGGCCATGCCCGTCTTCCCACTGTTCGGTGCTCATCTCGCTGCCATCCGGGGCCAGCCAGGTGACGTCCTTGACCCCGATATCTTCGTTGTAGCTGCCCACCAGGAATCGCCCGCGGCGCAGGATTGGGTAGGCCAGGCGCAGTTTGATCAGGCGCTTGACGAACTTGAGCAAGGCCTTGCCGTCTTCACTCAGGTCCCAGTTGATCCAGCCGATCTCGCTGTCCTGGCAGTAGGCGTTGTTGTTGCCGTGCTGGGTCCGGGCGAATTCGTCGCCGGCCACCAGCATCGGTGTGCCCTGGGCCAACAACAGGGTGGCGAAGAAATTGCGCATCTGCCGTTGGCGCAGCTCGTTGATCTCGGGATCGTCGCTCGGGCCTTCGACGCCATGGTTCCATGACAGGTTGTTGTTGCTGCCGTCCTGGTTGTCTTCGTCGTTGGCCTCGTTGTGTTTGTCGTTGTAGGACACCAGGTCGTTAAGGGTGAAACCGTCGTGGGCGGTGATGAAGTTCACCGAGGCGTACGGCCGGCGCCCGCGCTGGTTGAACATTTCGCCGGAGGCGGTCATGCGTCCGGCGAAGTCGGCCAATTGGCCGTCGTCACCTTTCCAGAACGCACGGACGGTGTCGCGAAAACGATCGTTCCATTCCACCCAGCCTGGTGGGAAGCCACCGACCTGGTAACCCCCGGGGCCGCAGTCCCAGGGTTCGGCGATCAGCTTGACCTGGCGCAGCACCGGGTCCTGGCGGCAGGCCACGAGGAAGCTGTGGCGCTCGTCGAAACCATCGTGGTAACGGCCGAGGATGGTTGCCAGGTCGAAGCGGAAACCGTCGACGTGCATCTCCGTGGCCCAGTAGCGCAGGGAGTCGGTGACCATCTGCAGCACGCAAGGGTGGCTCAGGTCGAGGGTGTTGCCGGTCCCTGAATCGTTGATGTAGAAACGTTTGTCGTCCGGCATCAGGCGGTAGTAGGAGGCGTTGTCGATGCCGCGCATGGACAGGGTCGGTCCCTGTTCGTTACCTTCTGCGGTGTGGTTGTAGACCACGTCGAGAATCACCTCCAGATTGGCTTCGTGCAGGTGCGCGACCATCTCCTTGAACTCGGCGATCTTGCCGCTGGCCAGGTAGCGTGGGTCGGGAGCAAAAAAGGCAATGCTGTTATAGCCCCAGTAGTTGGTCATGCCTTTATGCAGCAGGTGCTGGTCGTTGACGAAGGCATGGATCGGCAGCAGTTCCACCGACGACACCCCGAGCTTGCGGATATGGTCCAGCAGGTCATCGACCATCAGTCCGGCGAAGGTGCCGCGCACCGCCTCCGGAACCGCTGGGTGGCGCATGCTGATGCCGCGCACGTGAGTCTCATAAATGATCGTTTTGTCCCAGGGCACACTGACCCGGTGGTCGTGGCCCCAGGTGTGCGCCGGGTCGATCACCTTGCACTTGGGCACGAATGGTGCACTGTCGCGTTCGTCGAAACTGAGGTCGGCGTCCGGGTGGCCGATGGTGTAGCCAAACAGCGCTTCGGACCATTTCAGCTCGCCGACCAGTTGCTTGGCGTAGGGGTCGATCAACAGTTTGTGATGGTTGAAGCGATGACCGTTCTGCGGGTCGTACGGGCCATACACGCGATAGCCATAGATCAGCCCCGGATGGGCATCGGGCAGGTAACCGTGAAAGATCTCGTCGGTGTACTCGGGCAGTTCGATGCGTTCCAGTTCGACTTCCCCGGCATCGTCGAAAATGCACAGCTCGACCTTGGTCGCGTTTGCCGAGAAGATCGCGAAGTTGACCCCCAGACCATCCCAGGTCGCACCCAGCGGGAAGGGCAGGCCTTCACGGATCCGCGAGGCTTGCGCGCCTTGGGCTTGTGTTGCGGTGTTATCGGGCGTGGTCATAAAAACTCCTGTAGCGCATTACCGGCATCGGCCTGAGGTTGTCGACGTGGACGTCGTAGCAGCTGCTACGGGTCGTTTGCACAGGTCGGCAGTTGGCACGGGCCGCGGGGCGGTTGTGGGTCAACTGGCCGGTTTGCGTGGGGCGCGGGGCTTTTTCGTGGCGGCGCTTTTTTCCCCTGGTGGGGTGACGACCTGGGCGGCACCAGCCTTGGCCTTCGTCGCGGGTGCGGCCTTGGCTTTTGTCGCCTTTACCGGCTTGGCCGGGGCCAGGGCTTCGGCTTCCGCCAGCTTGCGGGCCATCTCCCAATGGCGGGCTTCCTGTCCTTCGGGTTTACCCTCGGACTCCCAGATCTGATAGGCAAATTCACGAACGCGTTTGTCATCGGTACTCATCGCAATGCTCCTGAGTTGAACTCAAGTCTGGATAAACAGATTGACCGGGAAGTCCCCCAGCGCGGCGCTGATCAGCAGCTCTGTGTGGTGTGTGACTTCCACTGTGGAAAAAAGTCCCTTCAGTTTTCCCTCGCGAGGGGTGAACGGTAGGGTGACTCGGGTATCGCCCCACTGCAGGGCAGGCACCAGCGGGGTGGCACTGCTTTCCAGCAGCGCGGCAACCCGCACCGGCACCAGCACGATCACCCACTGGCCCTGGTGCTCGCGGGCAAACGCCAGCACGCGCTGCGCTTGGCTGCCTTGCACCGTCAACGGCAGGTAGCGCCCGGCGCGGAACAGTTCGGCATGCGCGGCGCGCACTGCCAGGGTGCGGGTGATCAAGGCCTGCTTGATGCGCCCGTCCTGCCAGGTGTCGAGCAACCGGGGCGGATTCTGCTCCTGCTCCAGTGCCTGGATCCGCGCCTGGTAATCCACCGGTCGCCGGTTGTCCGGGTCCACCAGGCTGAAATCCCAGAACTCATTGCCCTGGTACAGGTCTGGAACCCCCGGCACTGTCATGCGCAGCAAGGTTTGCGCCAATCCGTTGAGGGCACCGCCGCAGGCAATGACCGCTACGGCGTCGGCGATACGGCTGCGCAACGCCAGGCCCTCGGGGGCGAGCAGCAGGCGCTCGGTAAACGTGCGGGCGCTCTGCTCGTAAGCGTCGTTGGCGGCACTCCAACTGCTGTGCAGCTTGGCTTCGCGCAGGGCTTTTTGTTGCCACTGCCACAGGCGTTCACAGTAATGAGTCAGGGCCGGCAGGTCGTCGCAACGCAAGCCCAGTGGCCAACTGCCGAGCAGCGCCTGGTAGAGGATCAGTTCGTCACCGGCTGCCGGCGCCTGGCTGTCGTCCCGTAGACTCGTGGCCTCGGTGCGCCAGGTGTCGACTTGTTGCGCATACCAGGTGCTGCGCTCGCTGAGCACGGCCAACCGCGCTCGGCTGTCTTCACCGCGCTTGTGGTCGTGGGTGGCGCTGGCCAGCAGATTGTCCGGGAAGGTCGCAAGACGCTGGATGCAGGCGGCATGGAAATCGTCCAAGGGCGCACTGAAGCGTTCGGTATCAAAACCGACATCGTTGCGTGACAACAGCACGCCCGAACGATACAGCGCGGTGTCTTCTACGGCCTTGGCCGCCGCCGGTGACGTCAGTTGCTGGAACCGCACACAGGCGTGCTTGAGGATCTTGCGTTGGCGCCCCACCGGACGCTCGCGCCAAGGCTGGCCGCCCAGCCACAGGGCGATGCTGTCGAGCACCGGCCAGTCGGCTTCGCCCAGGGTCTGGCGGGCACCGTCCATGGCTTGCTGGAAAAAAACCTGGTCCTCGACGGAGCGTCCGCGCGGGCTGATGTAGGTGCGGTAAACCGGGAAATGCACGATCAGTTCCTGCAGTGCCCTGCGGATCGCGCCGAGGGTCAGGTCGCGGCTCATCACATCATCGCGGGCCACTTGCAACAGGGCCTGGGCGACACTCTCAAAATCGCCGGCCAGCGAGCCGTTGAGAATCTGCTGGCGGGACAGGCGCGCTTCTTCGATGAAGGCCGACGGACGTTCGCTATGGCGTACCCACAGCTCGCCCAGGGCCAACGCACCTTGCGGGTCGTGCTGCAGCAACGACAGTTGGTTCATGAATTCATAGCCGGTGGTGCCATCGACCCGCCAGTCGCGACGCAGGGTTTCCCCGGGACCGAGGATTTTTTCCACGTAGATCGGGATGTGCCGAGACGGGACCAGAGCGTCGACCCTGCGCCGCAGTTTGCGGCAGTAGCCCCGCGGGTCGGCGAGTCCGTCGATGTGGTCGATGCGCAAGCCGTCCACCAGGCCTGCGGCAAGCAACTCGAAGATCTTGCCGTGGGTGGCTTCGAACACGGCCGGGCGTTCGACCCGCAGGCCGCCCAGTTCATTGACGTCGAAGAAGCGCCGCCAATTGATGTCGTCCGCCGCCGTGCGCCAACTGGCCAGGCGATAACTCTGGCGCTCCAGCAGGTTGTGCAGGCGGGTGAAACCCTCGGGCTGGCGAGCGTCATGCAGGGCCAGGTTGTGTTCGATGCAACGGGCCAGCGCGGGCTCCCTGGCCAACTGCGCCAAGGCCTGTTGCAAGGGGCCGGCGAGCGTATGGGCGGCGGTCTGGTAATGCAGGCGGGTAAAACCCTCGGCGAGGGTTTTCAGTGCGGCGCGCTGTTCGGCGTCCAGATGCTCGTCCGGCATCAGCAATGCTGCATAGTCACTGGGACAGATCGGGAAATGGTGCTCGTAGTGCTCGGCATAAAACCGCCCCCGCGCCGAGTCAAAACGCAGCGCCAGGCTGCCGTCCTGCAAGGCGCTGCCATAGTCGCAGCCCAGGAATGGCAGGAGCAGCTGACCTTCGAGCAGCGGGTCGGGCGAGTGCCACTGGATATCGAAGAATTCGCCATAGGGGCTGAGTCGCCCCCACTCCAGCAGATCCAGCCACCAGGGATTATCGGCGCCACCCACGGCCATGTGATTGGACACGACGTCGAGAATCAGGCCCATGTCGTGGGCGCGCAGGGCCTTGACCAGGCGCCGTAGCGCTGCCTCACCACCTAGTTGCGGGTTGACCTGGGTTGGGTCGACCACATCATAGCCGTGCATCGAACCGCTGCGGGCACTGAGCAGCGGCGAGGCATACAGGTGACTGATGCCAAGGCGAGCGAAATAGGGCACCAGCGGCACCGCGTCATCCAGGGTGAAACCTTGATGAAACTGCAGCCTGACGGTGGCCCGCAGACTGCTCATCGATCACGCTCGCTGGCTTGCAGGCGTGCGCAGGCGAGCATTTCCAGGCGCCGAGCGGCGTCGGCATCGTCCAGCAGTTGTCTGCTCTCGCCAGGCAAGCGCCGGCGCCAGTTTGGGTGGGTGTCGACGGTGCCCGGCAGATTGGCCTGTTCGTCCAGGCCCAGGGCATCTTCCAGCGGCAGCAACACCAGTGGCGCCCGGGTATGCCCGAGAAAACGCACGCTGGCATCGAGCACCTGGTCGGTCTCGTGCTGCTCTTCGCGAAAGTTCTGCGGGTCCTGGCTCAGGGCGCTGCGCAGGCTGTCACGCTCGCGCTGGCGGTGGGCGCGCCAATGGCTTTCGTCGTCGCTGGTCACAAGCCCCAGGCGAGCGTTCCATTCGATATCACGGCCGTGCCACCAGCCGTTGAGCGTGGGCAGGTCGTGGGTGCTGGTGGTGGCCAGCGCGTTATCGGGCCAGTCGAGAATCGGCCGAAAGCGTGTGCTGTGATCCTGTTCGAACAGCAATACGCGCATGCCCAGAATCGAGCGGGCGATGAGTTTGTCGCGCAGGCCATCGGGCACGGTGCCGAGGTCTTCGCCGAGGACGATCGCCTGGTGCCGGTGCGACTCCAGCGTCAGCAGGCGCAGCAGGTCGTCTACCGGGTAATACAAGTAGGCGCCGTCACAGGGCGGCGCGCCGAGGGGGATGACCCACAGCCGTTGCAGGCCCATCACGTGGTCGATGCGCAAACCGCCGGCGTGGGCAAAGTTGGCCCGGAGCATTTCGATGAAGGCGCGAAAACCGTTGCGCACCAGGCCTTCGGGTGAAAACGCGGAGATGCCCCAGCCCTGGCCGGCGCGATTGAGAATGTCTGGGGGCGCGCCGACGGTGAGGGAGGCCAGCAGTTCATCCTGGCGACTCCAGGCCTGGCTGCCCCCGCCGTCCGCTCCGACCGCCAGGTCAGCAATCAGGCCGATGCCCATGCCGCTACTGCGAGCGACGTTTTGCGCACGCTGCAGGCAGCGGGCGATCAGCCATTGGCAAAACGCGTAGAAACCGATGCGTGCGGCATGCTGCTCGGCAAACGCGGCCAGCTCCGGGCTGCGCGGATTGCGCCAGGGCTCGGGCCAGTGGCGCCAGTCCAGGCTTTCGCCACGGGCAGCGCAGGCTTCTTGCAGGGCTTCGAAACGGCAGTGGTTTTCCAGGGCTTCGCCACCGCTGTGGCGAAAGCTGCTGAAGTCGGCGTGCAACGGGTGATCGCCGCGGGTAAACCCTTCATACAGGGCCTGGTAGAGTTTCTGTTTGGCCTGGGCGGCAGCGGGCCAGTCCACCAAGGGCTGGTTTTCCAGCTGGGCGAGTTCGTCGGCCAACTCCGTGGCGTCGATGGCCATGCGCAGGGCGCGTTCGCCAAGGATCTCGCCGGGAGCGGCGTACAGGCTATTGAGGAACAGCCGGCTGGACGGTGAGTAGGGACTGAAACGCTGGGTGTCGCAGCTGAACATTGCGTGCATCGGGCTGATCGCCAGCGCTTCGGCGCCGCGTTCACCGGCAACCCGGGCCAGCTCTTCAAGGGCCAGGGTGTCACCAAAACCGCCGTCGCCCGGGCGGCGCAAGGCGTACAGCTGCACGCTCAGGCCCCAGGCCCGCGGGGTGTCGCTGTCCACGGCCGAGGCGACGCTGTGGCAGTGCAGGGGCGCCACGGCCAGGGTGAAATAGCGACCGGCGATGCTGACTTCCTGGTAACCCACCGGGATCAGCCCCGGCAACCGCGCCTCGTCGTCGAGTTTCAGATTGAGGATGGCGCCGTCTTCCAGATGAATCTCGCAGGGCGTGTGCGGTTCGAAGTAGCGCGCCAGGTCAAGCCCGGCACCGACATCCACGGTCAACAGCGGTGGCAACTGGCTGCGCGCCTGGCTCTGCTGCACCTGCAACAGGCTGGCGTCGATTTCCTGGGCACTGCCGGCCGGGTGGCCGAGGCCGTTGAGGACCGCGCGCAGGACTGCCGGGGCAACTTTTTGCGCACGCCCATTGGCGTCGATCCAATCCACGGCCAGGCCGGCCCGGCTGGCGAGAATTTCCAGTTGCGCATCGCTCATTGGCGCTCTCCTGCGGGGGGTAGCATGGATGCCGCTGCCGTCAGGCTGACCAGCGCGCAATAGGGAGCCAGGGTGCCTTGCTGTAATCGGGTGCACGCCTGTGGCGGGTACTCGAACAGCAGTTGGGCCTGGGCTTGCGGTATATGGGCAACAGCGTTGGCGCTGAGGTTCAACTCAATGTGCAGCATGCTGCCGTCCCCCAGTTGCCAACGCGCGCTGATCGCCCCCTCGCCGAGCACCGAAACACCCAGGGCGTGGGCGCCGGGCAGGCGTGGGATGATTTCGCGGTGGCGAATCAGCAGCAACTGTCGGTACAGGGCCTGGGTGCTGTGGCGTATGCCGTAGTCCCCGGGGGTGAGGTTGGGCCGCGAGTCTTCGAAGGTCTGTGGGGCATTGGGGTCGGGTATGCGCTCGCGACTGTGGGGGTCGGCAAAGGCTTTGAAGCAGGCGAACTCATTGCGCCGGCCTTCGCGCACCAGTTGCTCGAGGTCGCCGTGATGGCTGGTAAAAAACAGGAAGGGTTGATCGGCGGCCACTTCGTCGCCCATGAACAGCAGGGGAATCATCGGCGACAATAACAACAGCACCGTGGCAGCGTGCAGGGCTTGGGGCGGGCACAACTGGTGCAGGCGTTCGCCAAAGGCGCGATTGCCGATCTGGTCATGGTTCTGCAGGAACAGCACAAACGCGCTGGGGGGCAGGTGACCGCTAGGCTCTCCACGGGTCTGGCCATGGCGGTTGGTGTGGCCCTGGTAGACAAACCCCTGGCTCAGGCAGCGGGCCAGTTGCTCTGTGGGGTTGTGGGCGAAGTCGGCGTAGTAGGCATCGGTTTCCCCGGTCAGCAGGACATGCAGGGCATTGTGCCCGTCGTCGTTCCACTGGGCGTCGAACCGCTGCTCCAGCAAGCTGGCCTGGTTGTGCTCGTTTTCCACGGTGAGCCACACATGCCGTGCCGGATCGATCTGCTGATGGACCCGGTTTGCCAGATCCTGGAGAAAGTCCGGGTCGTCGATGGCGTGCACGGCGTCCAGGCGTAGGCCATCGAAGCGGTACTCGAGTAACCACATCAAGGCGTTGTCGATAAAGAAATCACGCACTTCGCGGCGCCGGAAATCAATGGCGGCGCCCCACGGCGTGTGCCGGTCTTCGCGAAAGAAGCTCTTGGCGTAATGGTGCAGGTAATTGCCGTCTGGCCCGAAATGGTTGTAGACCACGTCTATGATCACCGCCAGGCCCAGGCCGTGGGCGCAGTCGATCAACTGCTTGAGCGCTTCGGGCGAGCCATAGGACGATTGCGGGGCGTAGGGCAGCACGCCGTCATAACCCCAGTTGCGCTCGCCGGGAAACTGCGCCAGAGGCATCAACTCGATTGCCGTGATGCCCAGGTCCACCAGGCGCGGCAACTGCTGCTGGACTGCGGCAAACCCGCCGAGCAGGCCGACGTGTAGCTCGTAGATCACCGCCTCATGCCAGGGCCGGCCCTGCCAGGACGAGTGTTGCCAGCGGTAGGCGAGCGGGTCGACCACGATGCTGGCCGACTCCGGCCCCGCCTCCTGGGCGCGGGAGGCGGGGTCGGGAACGTCGTGTTCACCATCGATGTTAAAGCGGTAGCGGGTTCCGGCCGGGCAGGGGGTCTTGAGGACAAACCAGCCATTGGCCTGGGGCAGCATGGGCAGCGACGGCCCCTCGTCCAACTCGACACTCACATAAAATGCATCGGGTGCCCACAGCGCAAACCGGGTGTGTTGCGCATCCAGCATGACAGCGCCGTGGGGCCAGGTTTCCATAGTCCGTAACGGCATGCACAGTTCCCTCTTATAACTTGACCGATTTCCCCAGCGCCTTGGCCACCAGTTGTTCGTAGAGTTCAGCGTAGGGTTCGACGGCCTTGCACCAATTGAAGGGTGCGGCCATGGCCCGGCAGCGCATGGCATTGAGCAGGGCAGGGAAGGCAAAGACCTTGAAGGCCCGGCTCAGCGCCTCTTCGTAGCTGGGCACGGTGGACTCGTCGAACAGAAAACCGGTGACGCCATTTTCGATGGTGTCGGCCAGGCCCCCGGTGTTACGCGCGACCGGCAAGGAGCCAAAACGCTGGGCGTACATCTGGCTCAGGCCGCAGGGCTCGTAGCGCGAGGGCATCAGCAGGAAGTCACTGCCGGCGAACATGCGCCGCGCATCGGTTTCATTGAAGCCGATGCGCACGCCGATCTGCCCTGGGAAGCGCAGGGCCAGGTTGCGCATGGCTTGTTCTTCCTCTGGTTCACCACGGCCGATGATTGCGATCTGCCCGCCGGATTTGACGATGTACTCGGCCACTCCTTCGGTCAGGTCCAGGCCTTTCTGGTAGACCAGGCGCGAGACCACGGCAAACAGCGGGCCCTCGCTGTCCTGCAGGCCGAACAAGTCGCGGACCTGGGCGGCATTGGCGGCCTTGCCGTCCCAGTCACCGATGGTGAAGGGGCAGGACAGGTGCGGGTCGGTGGCTGCGTCCCAGCTTTCATCGATGCCGTTGGGGATGCCACTGAGCAGGCCCTGTTGGGTCTTGCTGGCCAGAAAACCATCGAGGCCGCAGCCAAACGCCGGGGTGGTGATTTCCTGGGCGTAGGTCGCGCTGACCGTGGTGATGTGGCTGGAATAGGCCATGCCGGCCTTGAGGAAGGACAGTTTGCCGTAGAACTCCATGCCTTCTTGCTGCAGGGCGTGTTCGGGAATTCCCAGCTCCGGGCACGAAGCCAGGCTGACCACGCCCTGGTAGGCCAGGTTGTGGATGGTAAACAGGGTCGGGGTGCGCTGCCCACGCCAGTGCATGTAGGCCGGGGCCAGGCCGGCGGGCCAGTCATGGGCGTGCACCAGGTCCGGGCACCAATGGATTTGCGCCAGGTTGGCGGCGATGTCGGCGGCAGCCAGGCCCAGGCGGGCAAATCGGATATGGTTGTCGGGCCAGTCACGGCCATTGTTGGCACCGTAGGGCGAACCTTCGCGCTCGTACAGTTCGGGGCAGATCAGGACGTAGATCACCAGCCCGTCGGGCATGTCCATGCGTCCGATCTTGCACGGTGGCAGGGCCGCGTGGCCGCCGAGTTCGCCAATAATGTGGATCGGGTTATCGCTGTGCATGACTTGCGGGTAACCCGGGATCAGCACCCGGACGTCGTGCAGGTGGGCCATGGCCCGAGGCAGTGCGGCAGAGACGTCACCCAGGCCGCCGGTCTTCACCAGGTCAGCGATTTCCGACGTCACGAACAAGACTTTCTTTTTGTTCGGATTCTGACGTGGAGTGGGCAGTACCGTCTTTGCACCGAGGGCCAGGATCGCCATCGATGTCGCCTCGCCGATGGCCTGCTGAGTACGTTCTCCCTGGATTTCTAAAGCGGCACTGTTCATGTTTTTCTCCCGTTTTATTGATCTGCTTTAGGCATCTCACCCGTGCATCAAGCGGCCGTTTCCTGTGGCCAGGCGCAAATGCGCCACGCGTCGTGGCGCAAGCGCGGCCCGATGCGTTGAAGCTCCCAAGGCTGTTGTGAACATTGCAAGGATTGCACCAGCGGCCGTGACCCCTCTAATCACCTGACCCGTCGCTATAGCGGAAAGTTTCGAGTTTTTCTCCGTTATATGACCCGACGGTCTGGCCCCGCGAAATCCAGTCTAGGCCAGAACCTAGAGCGGGGTAGGCGGGTTTTCGGATTGTTCGACAATCGGTTTGGATCAGGAGAAGACAACTGGAAAATTGTGACAATTGCACCGACGAAGGGCAGGTTTTCAGTGGTGGTCGGTTAAAAAGAGGCAGGGGATGGGTGCCTGTGGAGCGGAGGGTTGCAGGTGGCCGCACCAAATAAGTGCGCGACTTGGAGGGGGTTGGCCTGGGAAATACCCATCATCGTTGAAGACCATCGCCGGCAAGCCGGCTCCCACAGGGTTTGTTGTGTCCGGGGAAAAGGTCAGCCCTGCCAGCCGAGCGTGGCCAGGGCTAGCACGCCGTACCGGGCGCCTTTGGCCAGGGTGACGATCAGCAGGAAACGCCCAAGCGGCTCGCGCATTACGCCGGCCACCAGGGTCAATGGATCGCCGATCACCGGCAACCAGCTGAGCAGCAACGACCAGTGCCCGTAACGCTGATAATGCCGGCGGGCCCTTTCCAGGTTGGTTGGGCTGACGGGGAACCAGCGGCGATCCTTGAAGCGCTCGATGCCGCGGCCCAGCCACCAGTTGACCAGCGACCCGAGGACATTGCCCAGGGTCGCGACGGCCAGTAGCAGCCACAACCAGTACTGGCCATTGAGAAGCAATCCCACCAGCACTGCCTCGGACTGCAAGGGCAATAGTGTGGCGGCACCGAATGCCGCCGCAAACAGCCCGAGGTACGCCAGCAGCACTACTTGGCCGGGTAGTCGGCGATCACCGTTTGACTGCCATCCCTGGACACGCCGATTACCTGGTACGGGTCGACGGTATCGCCCATTTCCATGCCAGGCGAACCGGTGACCATGCCCGGTACGGCCATGCCCAGCAAGTCGTCACGCTTGGCCAGGGCCAGCACCTGTTCGGCCGGGACGTGGCCTTCGACAAACTTGCCGTTGATCAGCGCGGTATGGCAGGACGCCAGGCGCGGCGCCACCCCCAGGCGTTGCTTGACTTCGCTCATGTTGGGTTCGACGTGGTCGGTGACTTTGAAGCCGTTGTCCTGCAGGTGGCTGATCCAGGCTTTGCAGCAACCGCAGTTGGCGTCGCGATGGACGTCGATCGGGATCAGTTCGGCCGCCAGGGCCTGGGTGCTGATGAACAGGGCGCCCAGGGCGGCCAGGCGAAGTGCTGTGGTGTGCATGGGGAATCTCTTTGTCGATCGTTGCGTTGATGGGCTCAGAACCAGAGCCGCACGCCGGCGACGAAGCGCGTTTGGTTGCGCTGTTCGTCATCCTCGCCAGTGTAGTCGGCGGTGTTGCCGTAGGTGCTGCTCCAGGTCACGCCAATGTACGGGGCAAATTCGGGGACGATTTCATAACGCAGGCGCACACCGGCTTCGGTGTTGGCCAACCCCGCGCCGATCCGCCGTTCGGGGTCGTTGCGGCTGTACAGGTTGAGCTCGGCGCTGGGCTGCAGGATCAGCCGGTTGCTCAGCAGAATGTCGTACTCGCCTTCCAGGCGGAGGGCATTTTGCCCCTTTTCGCCGACGAAGAGCGTGGCTTGTGTTTCAAAGTTATACAGGGCCAGGCCTTGCACCCCGAACGCGGCCCAGGTCTGCGGCGAGCCTGGCTGGAAGTCCTGGCGCAGGCCGGCGACCAGGTCCCACCAGGGTCCGATGGCATGTCCCCACAACGCCTGCACTTCGGCTTTTTCGGTGTGGCCATTGTTGCGTTCACCTTCGGTGCGCAGCCACAGCCGGTCGATATCGCCGCCCACCCAACCACTCATGTCCCAGGCCAGGGCGCTGCCGTCGTCGGCATCCTGGTACTCCAGTTGGTCGATCAACCAGAAGCCATTGAGCGCCTTGTCGTGAACCCTATGCCCATTGACCGCCGGGAAGGCTGCCCGGCG
This sequence comes from Pseudomonas sp. IT-P176, assembly GCF_949767245.1. Lineage (NCBI taxonomy): Bacteria > Pseudomonadati > Pseudomonadota > Gammaproteobacteria > Pseudomonadales > Pseudomonadaceae > Pseudomonas > Pseudomonas sp. IT-P176. The sequence continues at coordinate 47,645 of NZ_CATKPN010000047.1, read as the reverse complement.
GTCCGCGTCGCTGGGCACGGGAATCGGCGTGCGGCTCTGCAGCGTGGGCATCTGGCTGTGGTCCATGGCAGGCATCGCGCCGTGGCCCATGGCCGCGTGGTCGATGCTTTCGGCCGACTGGGTCGGGCTCAGGTAAACGCCGCACAGTGCGGCCAGCAGCAGGCGAATGTTCATGTCGGGCTCCCCGGTTCATCGACGCGCACTTCACGGAACATGCCCATCTCCATGTGCAGCAGCAGGTGGCAGTGATAGGCCCAGCGGCCCAGGGCATCGGCGGTTACCCGATAACTGCGGCGGGTGCCGGGCGGCATGTCGATGGTGTGCTTGCGCACCTGGAAGCGCCCGTGCTCGTCCTCAAGATCACTCCACAGGCCGTGCAGGTGAATCGGGTGGGTCATCATCGTGTCGTTGACCAGGGTGATGCGCAGGCGCTCGCCGTAGGTCAGGCGCAGGGGTTGGGCGTCGCTGAACTTGATGCCGTCGAATGACCAGGCGAAGCGCTCCATGTGCCCGGTCAGGTGCAACTCGAGCGTGCGCGAGGGCTCGCGCCCGTCGGGGTCGGCGAAGGTGCTCTTGAGGTCGGCGTAGGTCAACACTCGGCGGCCATTGTCGCGCAGGCCGATGCCCGGGTCGGCGAGCTTGGCGCTGGGGCGCATGGTCTGCATGTCCACCAACGGGTTGGCGGTTTCCGAAGCCGGATGGCTTTGCAGCGGGGCGGCCATGCCGGGCATATTGCTGTGATCCATGCCGGCCATCTGGCTATGATCCATGCCCGCCATGCCCGCCATGCTGCCGTGGTCCATGCCCATGTCGGCCATGCTGATTAACGGGCGCGGGTCAGGCTGCGGGACGTCGGCGCTGAGCCCCTGGCTGGTGGCGAGCGTGCCGCGGGCATAACCACTGCGGTCCATCGATTGGGCGAACAGGGTGTAGGCGCGGGCGCCGGTGGGCTGGACGATGACGTCGTAGGTCTCGGCAACGGCGATGCGCAACTCGTCGACGGTGACCGGCTGCACGTACTGGCCATCGGCCGCGACCACGGTCATCTGCAGGCCGGGAATGCGAAAGTCGAAGTAACTCATGGCCGAGCCGTTGATCAGTCGCAGGCGCAGCTTTTCCCCCGGCTGAAACAGGGCGGTCCAGTTGGTTTGTGGCGTCTGGCCGTTCAGCAAGTAGTGGTAGGTTTCGCCGCTGACGTCTGCAAGGTCGGTGGGGCTCATGTTCATTTGGGCCCACATGGTGCGGTCCGCCACTGTCGCCGCCCAGCCGTCGCGGCTGACGTCGGTTATGAAGTCGCCGACCGTGCGCTGGTGCCGGTTGTAGTAGTCGGACTGCTTTTTCAGGGTGCGCATCAGGTGTTCCGGGGCCTGGTCGCTCCAGTCGCTGAGCATCACCACGTAGTCCCGGTCGTAGGCGAAGGGTTCGGGGTCGCGGGCGTCGATCACCAGTGGGCCATAGACGCCGGCCTGTTCCTGCAGGCCGGAATGGCTGTGGTACCAGTAGGTGCCGTTCTGCTTCAGGGTGAATTGGTATTCGTACAGGCCATCGGGGGCGATGCCGTGGAAGCTCAGGCCGGGCACGCCGTCCATGTTGGCCGGCAGGATAATCCCGTGCCAGTGGATCGAGGTGTCCTGCTTGAGTCGGTTGTGCACGCGCAAGGTCACCGTGTCGCCCTCACGCCAGCGCAGCAAGGGGCCGGGAATACCGCCGTTGATGGTCATGGCGGTGCGTGGGCTGCCACTGAAGTTGACTGGCGATTCGCCGATCCACAGGTCGAAGCGGCTACCGGTCAGGGTCGAGGAGGCTGTGTCTGCGGTCACGGCCCAGCTGGTGGGGCGCCACAGGCCGGTGCCCGCCAGGACAGTGCCGGCGGCCAGGCTTTTGAGCAAAGAGCGTCGCGAGGGTGTTGAAGGCATAAAAAAGTCCTGTCAATCCTGAAGCTTCAGGTTTGGCAGGACCTTAAATGGCCCGCGCTGTCAGTAAACTGAGGCGCGGATTACCGATTTGTCAGCTGCGTGGCGCGCCCGGCGAAACATCTTGGGTGTACCATGTGGCCCGCGTGCTGCTGGCGCCCCCGAACCGGGATGGGGCCGGCCCGCTGCAGGACTCACACATTCACAGGTTCAGGAACCCGCAATGACCCAGTCGCAACGTTTGAAATACTCGATTCTGATTTCCCTGGTGGTCCTGGCGATCATGCTTGGGCTGTCATATCTGCAGAATGCCGGGATCATCAGCGAAACGCTGTTCCAGTACATCGCCATTGGCGTGGCCGTGTCGGTGGTGGTGATCAACGGCGTGATGCGGCGCAAGGTCAAGCCCTGAGCGAGGTGGGCCAGCGTCAGTCGAGGCGCTGGAGCACGGCAGCAGCCTGTGGATGCAGGCTGTAGCTTTTATCCGGGTTGAGCACGATCACGCCTTCGCTGCACAGGCGCTTCAAGACTTCACGCACGCTGAGAAAAGACAGCGGGATGTCCAGTTCCAGCAGGTGGCTGTGCACCCCACGCACGCCCAGCGGGTGGTCGTTTTCCGCGGCGCTGAGCAGTGCATCGATCACTTTCAAGCGTATCAGGCTGGTGCGCAGGCCAAAGCTCTTGAGCAGTTGGCGGATCCGTTCGTTACCGTGGCGCTCGACCGGTTTGCCGAACACAGTGACATCCTGACCCAGGGAAACACCTTTCGGCGCGGGTTTACCATCCGTTGGCAATTGCGAGTTGTACATGCAGAAAACTCCTTTTCAGAGCCTGATCAGGAAAATGTGATTTGTGCTCTCTGTCATTAAGACGAATGAGCGGGGCAAATCATGAAGCTCTGAATGTAGAAATTTTGTCGAAAGTACGTCAGCGAAGGGTGAGACGCCGATATTTCGGGCCAATGGCCTGTCAATTATTTTCCGCCGAATCGTATCGATGGCAAGGCAAATAATGTTTTTTTCATTGCGGGACCGGCCCCGGGGTTACTTCGGCCGGGAGTTGAGCACGGTCCGGCCGTCGGCGTTGTGCGTCAGGTACACCGGCAACACCTTGGGCAGTGAAGGCACCAGGCTGTGTAGCTGGCTGATGTTGTAGACCCCGCCGATGCGGATCATCCCGGTGTCAGTGTCGGCCAGCAGCACCGGCTCCTGCAGGTAACGATTGATCAGCGGCAGGGCTTCGTTGAGCGTCAGGTTGTCGAGCACCAGGCGGCCATCGCGCCAACTGAGGGACGTGTCGTTGGCGTAGGTCTGATTGATCTGCGGTTGGTAGTCGCCGCCCTTGTAGCGCGCCTGCATGCCAGGACCCAGGCGAAAGCCATCGCCGCGCTGGGCATCATTGCTGGTCACCAGGACCGAGCCTTCGAGCAAGGTCACCCGGACCTGGTCCTGGTATTTCCAGACGTTGAACTGGGTGCCAGTGACGCGAATCTGGCCGTCTGCCGCCTTGACCACGAACGGGTGGCTGGCGTCATGGCTGACTCGAAAGAATGCTTCGCCCTGTTTCAGGGTGACCCGGCGCTGGTCCTTGTAATTGCTGTAGGTCAGCACCGTGCCCAGGTTCAGTTCAACCTGGCTGCCGTCGCTCAACGTCACCTGGCGCAGTGCACCTTGGGCCTCGAAGCGCTCGTAGGAGTCTGGCAACCAACCCAGCTGCCAGCCACTGAATGCGGCCAGCGGCAAGGCCAGGGCACAGACCGCCGCCGCCATTGCCAGCCGCTGCCAGCCTGGGCGGACCACAGGGCTGGGAGCTACGGCCAAGTGTCCCGGGCGGGGCAGATGGTCACTGACCTCCCAGATCTCCAGCATCGCCTCATACTCCAACGCATGCAGGGGATGGGCGTCGCGCCATTGCACAAATGCCTGGCGCTCGGCTGCGCTGCAGTCCTGGGCATGCAAGCGCATGCACCAATGCGCTGCGGCGTCAGTGACGGCGTCGTCGTCTGCTGGAGTGAGTGGGGTTTGGCTCATTGATGCTTCCTGGTTTCGCGCATTCTAACCTTCACCACCAGCCGGCGAGAACAGCCGTCATGGCGATTGAGCATCAATGAGCGGCTTTTTCGTCAATTTACGGGACTGGGTCCAGGCGCCGGCCCATTTCACATACCAGGCGTGCCACCGAATCGGCATTGCGCAGGATGGTGTCGATGCGTCGATCGGCTGAGTCCGGGTTGAGGAAGGCAATACGCGCCTCACGCATATTATTGGTGCCGGTGGCGGACCTGACCGCCGCGCGCAATAGGCTAGCTTCCGGGGCGTCGTCAAAACTTTCCCATTCACTTTCTGCGTCGTTCCAGTAGGCGAACAGTTCCTCCGCCGGCGTGCGCAGGGACAGCGCGTTACGCTGGAACTCCTCATGTGCGGCCTTGAGCAGGCGGTGAGCGTGGGTGAGGGTCGAGACCAGGTCGCTGAAGGGTCTGCGGGCTTCCAGGGTGGCGAAGTCATAGGTATTGGAAAACAGGTGCGAAAACTCGTGGATGAGGGTCGCGGCCTGGGCGTGGGCGGTAATATCGAACGCTTCGGTCAAGGCCCCCTCATACATGTCCAGTTGCTGGTTGAAGAAGTGCTCGGTGAAATGCACCGCGCGCTGCGCGTCCTCACTGACCACAAAAGCGATCACACCCTCCGAGGGATTCAGGTTGGAGCCAACCACAAATCGATTGTGGTTGAGTTGGTCCAGGCTCGGATCCACCAGGGCTTTGCACAGGGGCACAATTGCCTCTTTGATTTTGCGCAGCAGGTTTTCATCGACGCTGTCGACGTCAAACATTTCCTTGAAGAAGACCTCCAGGCGTGCCCCGCGCTGGGTGCTCTTGAGCTGGGCCAGGTTGTGCAGGCTGTTGAAGGCGTAGAACCGAGCAAGGTCGAGTGCTTGCACGATCTGCCTGGCTTTTTCCGGGAACAGTTGGCGGATCGATTCCATGCCCCGGGCCTCGATATTGATGAGCCTGCGTACCTGGTGCCGGGTTACCAGTTTGCTGTGCAGTTTCGACAGCGCCTTGCCGTAGTGAACGCTATGCACATCAGGATCCAGCAACCATTGGCTACCCCGGTTCTGTACATAGGGCCCCTGGCGCTGGCTCTCGATGATGCGCGGTGCGATGGCTTTCTTGCTGATTTGATAGACCTTGCCTTCCACCGGGGCATAGTGCTTCCCGACAGCCAAGGGGTAGCTGCCATCGGCAGCGCGCTTGCCGGAGAGGGTCATCTGCGTGGCTTCGAACGGCTGCAGCCGGGTCCGCACGGGCGCGCAGAGGTCGATGGCCTTGGTCTCGCGGCGCACCCCTTCGGGGACATGCAACAACTTGCCGAGCCTCACCAGTTGCGCAACACCGTTGATAAAACTCGGCAGCACGCTCCTCCAGTGATGATCCTGCAAGGCCTCGGCCGACTCCTTGAAGGATGTGTAGCTTTGCCAGAGCGCTATGGGAATCGCCAGTTTGCCCGGCAAAAAACTACCGCCGTATTTCAAACCCTTGGCGAACAGAGCCTTGAGCGCGTCCCAATCGGCCAGCGCGCTACGTTCGCCCTGACTGCCCAGCAGGTGTGACAGCAGAACGCTGTTGTCGCTGAACAAGCGATGCAGCAGGTTGCCCTGGATCGGCTGGCAGGCGAGCTGGATATCGCTGTCGGGGCCGCTAGCCAGCAGGTTCTGGTAGGTCGCCTTGTGCGGGTCGGGTAAGCGGCGCAGCAGCAAATCCTGCAGCGGCCCCGGGTGGTTGATCGCAGCCACCACGCTGGCAGCGTTTTCAAACTCGCTCAAGCCCAGGTGTTTGTCATAGGGCGCATAGAGAATCTGCGGCCCGCTCTCGGGTTCGCCGATCAGGTACAACCCCAACGCCTTGACGGCAGAGGCACCTTCGGTAGCGATCAGTTCAAGGGGCCGGACGATCGCCTTGGCCTCGCTGACGCTGGCGCGCGCCAATGCATCCGGCATGTCCAACACTTGCTCGACCAGGGCCAAGCCTTGCTCGGAGAGTGCACCCTGCAGGTTCAGTGCGTGGGCGTGCAGCAGCAATTGCCAGGGTAACTGCCGGACGAAACATTGCTGGCGCTTGAGGACCGCGCTGGTGTTGCCGCTCAGGTGTTGGTTCAGTCGTTCACGGTAGGCGGTCTTGATGTCCAGTTGTAGCAACAGCTTCCTGATTTCACTGGCAGTTACCTGCGCGGGGAGCGCCAGGGCACTGCCCGAAGTGATCGCGAAACCGGCGTCATGCAGCACATGGGTGGGGTTGAGTGCGAATTCACTCAGGGTCTGTACCGGGCCGGTCAAGGCCAGTGTAGGCGTCACCTGCAACTGATCGGGGTCAAGCTCGACTCCAGGGAATCGCGCGCCAAGCAGTTGCTTGAGACGCTCGCAGACGTAGGCTGAAAAGGGTTGCAGGTCATCCAGGTAATCGCTTCCGGGGTCAAGGCTGAGACGAAATTGCTCCAGCAATTCGGCATGCTGCTGCAGTTGTCCGAGAGAGGCAGCGCCGAGCCAAGCGGGTAATGAGCCTCGGGTGATGATTGCCTGGGCAATCTGCATGGCATGTTCGAGATTGAGCGGCGTGGGCGACAATTTATGCCGTACGAAATCCGCGCGTACGCTGGCATCCGACAGTCCGAGTGCGCGGGTATGCCGGCGTGCGGCGATGAAGTGGTTGATCGCCGATTGCTGACGCTCCTGCAGTACATGGCCTTCAATCAGGCGCAATGGTCCCAGGGTGTAGTGACGATGAGGGCGGTAGAGGTCACGCGTCAGGTTTTCAAGCAGCCCCTGGCGCGCACCTTCATCGAGCAAGCGCTGGCCCAGTTCGAGCTGGGCGTGGGTAATGGAAGCGAAGGCCTCCAGCCCTTGTGCCGGCGTCCAGAGGATGGCCCGTCCCGAGTGTGATGGGTCCATGCCACCCCGTTCGGTCAGCAGCAAACAATTGGCCAGCGGCATCAGGTCAGGCTCGCCCGTGCAGTGCAGGGTCAACGACCAGGCATCGGGCCGGAAGCCGCGTAATGCGTGGCGTTGTCGTCTGGTTGCGGCATCGGGATTGAGCGCAGTGTCGACGATGGCCTTGTCGTACGCACTGAACGTACTGAGCAGTTGGCGCAGAGCGGCTTCGCCGCGAATACCGACCGCCAGGGCGTGGCCGAGGTCGGGCTTGAGACCTTCGAGGAAGGTTTGCTGGAGTGCCAGGTTGTCCGCGGGGAACGTGGCGAATTTTGCAGTCAGGGAGTCGAGTACGCTGCGCAGGGACTTGAGGTGCAGCTTGGCCCTGTCCGTCACCACGATGGAGGGGTGATGCTCACCGCTGATCAACGGCCGCAGACTCCAGCGCTGCTGATCAGCCGACTCCAGCAACGCGCTGTCGAGCATGACGCGCACATCCAGTGACTGATCGAACAATGCCGGCAGGTCGATCGCCCCTTCGCTGTTGCGAAATACATCCAATGCGTGGCTGATGCTCTGCTGTTGCTTGCTGATGATGTCCGCTACCAGGCGCTGGAACAGGCTGCCGAACAGCGGTTCGCCAGACACTTGGGGCTGCTCCAGGCGCAGCAGCAGGTTGCGCTCCGGCAGGCTCAACAGGCTGTAGACCTGATCGTCATGCCCACTGCTGGTGACCATGCGTTGCACGGTCTGTTTCAGCTCGGCGTAGTTGCCCAGCACTTGCAGGCCCAGGGGCTGGCTATACAGGTACGCATTGCTGCGGTTGCTCAGCATCAGTGTGCTGGCCGGTTCGACAAAGTGCTCAGGGTGCTCCCACAGGCGCACGGTTTCTGCCTGTAACTGTTCGGCGTCGTAGTTGGTGGGGGTGTCCGCACGCTCGAGCAGCGCCACCAGGGCCTGATGCTGTTCGGGGTCAAGGATTGCATTCTGGCGCTTGCGCAGCAGGTCGAGGCGCGCCTTGTCACGCATGGCCTGGGCAAAAAAAACCTGGCGCGTACCGACGACCCCGGCGTCCGCTGCCCAATAGCTGCGTAATCGCTCGGCCAACATGGGCGCCAGCCCTTGGGCGATGGTCTTGACTGCTTTTTCCCAGGGGGCAGGGTCACCGGCAGTTGGCGCCAGGCGCGGATTGGCAAACTGCCGGCTAAGGCCCGCAGGCCATGCGCGTTGCAGGAAAAAATCAAGCAGAGCCTGGGTCAAGGGTTTGCTGTCGACCTTGCTTCGTTGACCTTCAGTGCCAAGCGCGAAGAAATCGACACGGCTTTGGCGTTGATCCAGGCCGGGGAGCGCGCTACCCAGTTCACGGTCGAGCAATTGTTCAAGCAAGTGGCTCAAGGTGGGCAACTGTTCAAGTTGTTCGCGCATCAGGCTGAGGTTGTTGCCCTGGCTGGCCGCGAATTGTCGCGACTGGTGCTCGAACACCAGGTCGTCGATGACCGCATGGCTCAGGCTGACGCTGTTGTCTTTGGGCCATGCTTCACGCCAGGCGATGGGCAGGAAGCGCAACAGTTCCAGCCGCTTGCCGGGGGCCTTGAGCGACTCTTGTAGTGCCTGAATCACGGCACGAGGGTTGTCGAACTTCTGCAACCCGCCGTAGGGCGTGTACAGCACCGCCTTATGGTCAACCGGGGTCGGGTGCAGCATGAAGCTGCCGGCCAGGGGCTGTGGCTCGCGGTCCTTGACCTTGAGCGCGATGGACTCGACGGTCATGGGGTTGGGCTGCGCCGCACGTATCGTGTGGCTGGCGAGTTCTACACTGCGCAACCAGGCCAGGTCCGCGAGGGTGAAATCCAGGGCCCGTAACCTTGGGCTGAGGACTTTGATGTCTTGCAGGGCTTCAGGGAAAAACAGCGGTAGGAGTTGGTCAGTCATGGTGTTGGTCTCGGTGTGACGCGACGATTTTCAGTCGCTGGGGGAAAGTCCAAGGCTAAGTTGGCCGAGACGGCGCAGGGCGGTAGATAGTTAGTGGGCTGCGGATCGCCTTTCGACGGTTGACAGCGGGCGCGTCAAGGGGTGTTTAATCAGCGCCTCAGGATCCCCCGCGCTGTTGCCCCCTCCAATAAAAAATCTGGAGCTTCAGATGTCTGTGTCACACGATCAAGCTGGCTCACATGCTGTGTCGTACCCAGCACTGGTGAATCTTCTGCAAGGGATTTTTCTGCGCCATGGCACCAGTCCCGAGGTCGCCGCGGTGCTGGCCAACAACTGTGCCGGGGCCGAGCGTGATGGCGCCCACAGCCATGGGGTGTTCCGCATTCCGGGATATGTCTCGACGCTTAAAAGCGGCTGGGTCAATGGCCAGGCGGTACCCGTGGTGGAAGATGTCGCCTCGGGGTTCGTGCGGGTCGATGCGCAAAACGGCTTCGCCCAGCCGGCTTTGGCTGCTGGCCGCGAATTACTGGTGGAGAAAGCCCGCAGCGCCGGGATCGCGGTCATGGCGATCCGCAATTCCCATCACTTTGCGGCGCTCTGGCCGGACGTCGAGCCCTTTGCCTATGAGGGGCTGGTTGCGCTCAGCGTGGTCAATAGCATGACCTGCGTGGTGCCCCATGGCGCCGACCGCCCACTGTTTGGCACCAACCCGATTGCGTTTGCGGCGCCACGGGCGGATGCCGAGCCGATCGTCTTCGACCTGGCCACCAGCGCCATCGCCCACGGCGATGTGCAAATCGCTGCACGCAAGGGCGAGCGCTTGCCTCCTGGCATGGGGGTGGACAGCCTGGGCCAGCCGACTACCGACCCGAAAGCGATCCTCGAGGGCGGTGCGTTGTTACCGTTTGGCGGGCACAAGGGATCGGCGCTGTCGATGATGGTCGAGTTGCTGGCGGCGGCGTTGACGGGGGGCAATTTTTCGTTCGAGTTCGACTGGTCCAACCACCCTGGCGCCAAAACCCCATGGACCGGGCAGTTGCTGATCGTCATCGACCCGAGCAAGGCAGCGGGGCAGAACTTTGCCGAGAGAAGCCAGGAGTTGGTGCGGCAGATGCATGCAGTCGGTTTGCACCGACTGCCGGGTGACCGCCGCCATCGCGAGCGGCGTAAAGCTGAGTCGGCCGGCATAGTGCTGGACGATGAAACCCTGGCGCAGTTGCGCAGCCTGGCAGAGGACTGACCTGCCGGCGAGGGTCGTCAACGTTGAGGTGCAGGCCTGGATGGACGCGTCGTTCTTGAGTGCTTCGCGAGCAAGCCGCAAGCGGGCACTCGCTCCTACAAGTCCTGCGTCCACCAGACCCCAGTCACTGCAACCGCCTAACGATGCTCCTACACCGACAGTCAGCGGTCTCTTGCGGGACTCAACGGCGCCCCAACAACAACCCCACCACCAGGCCAAACCCGGCGGAGATCGCCACAGTTTGCCAAGGATGCCCGCCGATGTAGGTTTCAGTGGCCTCGACCACCGGTTGGGTGCGTTCACGCACGCTGGTGACCGAGTCGCGAGCCTGCTGCAGTTTCAGGGCAATTTGCCCGCGCAGGGTCTCGGCTTCCTCGCCGACCAGGGCGGCGCTGCTTTTCAGGAGCTTTTCCGACTCTTCGATCAGCGCTTGCAGCTCACTGAACGCCTGATCCTTGATTTGCTCTTCGTGAGCCTGGGCGGCAGTTTTTCGGGCCATCGGGTAACTCCTTGCAGGGTAAAGGGACAGTGAACAATGGAGTGTAGGCGGCAGGTAAAAGTTGCAGATTTTTTCTGCGATGGCCCTTGGTCCGGGTAAATCCGTCGCCGGAGATTTCCACCTACAGTGTAAGATGTCGCCTATTTTATGCAGCAGGTAACTCCCATGAGCTTCAATCTGGCCGACAAGCCCCTTGCCGAGCGCGCCGCGCTTGAAGATGAAAAGTCCCGTCTGTTCGACCTCTGGCAGAGCAACCTGGGCAAATCCAAAGGTGAAGCGGCCCGTCTGTTCGGTGAGCGCTCCAAGCGCAAAGGCAAATGGGCCGAATGGGTCCGCGCGGAGCTGGACGCCATGTCGCCGCCGGAATACGCCAACATGGTGCGCAGCGAAGTCAATCGCCTGATGGCGGCCAAGTAAACGCGGCGGGTTGGCAGCGCGGTGTTCTCGGGTCCATCTCGAGCACGCCGCAAGCGGGCACTCGCTCCTACAGGCGCTGCCACTGCTCGCGGGTGATTTCCCAGGTTTCTGTGGCGTAGCGGCCGCCGACGAAGTTGCCTTCATCGACCCGGATCAGGCGCATGCCGCTGCGTTCCGAGAGTCGGCGTGACGCCAGGTTGGGCGAGGCCTTGGGCACTCGCATCAGCTCGCGCCCAAGGTCCTGGAACCAGTAGCGAGTGACCTCGGCCGAAGCTTCGGCCATCAGCCCCTGGCCCTGCCACGCAGTGCCCAGCCAGAAACCACGGTTATTGTCCTGTTCGTCCATCAGGCTGATGTTGCCGATCAGTTGCTCGGGGGCCGACTTCAAGCGAATCGACCAATGCCATTCCTCGCCTCGGGCAATCGCCGGCAGGGCAATGTCACGCAGGTAGACCAAGGCACCGTCCGCTGGATACGGCCAGGGCACCAGGGCATTGAGGTAGCGCACCACGTCCCAGTGGGCGAACTGCTGCTGGATGGCCGGGGCATCGGCGAGTTCCAGCGGCTTGAGAATCAAACGCTTGGTGTACAGCGTGGGGTATGGGGCCATGTAGCAATCCACCTCCTTGGAGTGATCGGCGCGCGACGTCAGCGGACACCGGCAGTTGGGCCGGCCAGGCTCAATTGGCCGCTGTCGACAAAACGCTGGGTGCCGAACAGGCCGCCCGCCAATTTTCCGCGTAGCACGTAGGGCAGGTTGTCCAGGGACTGGGTCTGGCTCAGCCCCAGGGTCTGGCGCATCACCGAGAACGCCGAAATGCTCACCGGCACGCTGATCAGCGCCTCGCTGAAGCGGGGGATCGAGCCTTGCTGGTCACTGACGCCGCTAGCCAGTGGTTGGCCGTTGACCTCAAGGTTTAGGGCCACGCCGTTGTAGTCGATCGGATTGTCGTTGGGGTTCTGCAGGCGGATCTTGACCGCAAATCGCACCTCCAGGCCCTGGCTTGGCAGCGGCTCGAGGCCGACCACGTTGACGTTCAACGGGTCGCGATCGGGAAACAGCGCGCAGCCACTCAGGCTGAGCAGCAACAGGGCAAGGCCGGCAACGATGAATCGGCGCATAGAGGGGCTCTCATCAACAAGGGTCGAACCGCCAGCGGCTCGACCCACCAGCGGGTTAGCGCTTCAAGGATGCGACCGCCGCGGGCTTGAGCGGTTCACCCGGGTGGCTGACATCGGGGTTTTCCATGACCTGGAGAATCGAGGCCTCGGGGTCGAAGTCGTCTTCTTCCAGCTCGATGAACTCCTCGGGCAAAAAGATATTCAGCACGATAGCGCACAACGCACCGACGGTGATCGGTGACTCGAAGATGTTGTGCAACGCCTTGGGCAACTCACGCAGCACTTCCGGCACTGCCGCGACACCCAGGCCCATGCCCAGGGAGATCGCCACGATCAGCATGTTACGCCGGTGCAGCCCGGCCTCGGCGAGGATCTTGATCCCGGCCACGGCCACCGTGCCGAACATCACCAGTTCAGCGCCGCCCAGTACCGGCTTGGGCATCAGTTGCAACACTGCGCCAATCATCGGGAACAGCCCCAGCAATACCAGCAGGCCGGCGATGAAAAACGCCACATAGCGGCTGGCGACGCCGGTCAGCTGGATCACCCCGTTGTTCTGGGCGAAGGTCACCATCGGCATGCTGTTGAATACCGCGGCCATCGCCGAGTTGAGACCGTCGGCCAATAGCCCGGACTTGATCCGGCGGATGTACAGCGGGCCCTTGACCGGTTGTTGCGAGATCATCGAGTTGGCCGTCAGGTCGCCCGCGGCCTCCAGGGGCGAGACCAGGAAAATCACCGCGATCGGAATGAACGCCACCCAGTCGAAATTAAACCCGTACTTGAATGGCACCGGCACGCTCATCAGGGGCACGGCGGTCATGTTGGCGAAGTCGACGTCGCCCATCAACCAGGCCACCAGGTAACCCAGGGTCAGGCCGATGACGATGGCCCCCAGGCGCAGGAATGGCACGTCGACCCGGTTCAGTACCACGATAGTGCCCAGCACCAGGGCGGCCAGCAGTAAATGGTGGGCGCCACCCAGGTCAGTCGCGCCAAAGCCGCCGGCGATGTCGGTCATGGCGACCTTGATCAGCGACAGGCCCATCAGGGTGATGATGGTGCCGGTGACGACCGGGGTGATCAGCATGCGCAGCTTGCCGATGAACTGGCTCAGCACCACCTCGATGAACGCGGCAAAAAAACACACGCCGAAAATCGTCGAGAGGATTTCATCGGTGCCGCCACCCCGCGCCTTGACCATGAAGCCGGCGCTGAGGATCACGCTGATAAACGAGAAGCTGGTGCCTTGCAGGCACAGCAGGCCGGAACCGACCGGGCCGAATCGGCGTGCCTGGACAAAAGTGCCGAGGCCGGAAACGAACAGCGCCATGCTGATCAGGTAGGGGATTTCGCTCTGCAGCCCCAGGGCGCTGCCCATGATCAGGGTCGGGGTAATGATCCCGACGAAACTCGCCAGTACGTGCTGCAGCGCGGCAAACACGGTCGCAGTGAAGTGTGGGCGGTCGTAAAGGCCGTAGATCAGGTCGGAACGCAGGGCAGTTTTTGCGTGGTCAGATGAGGTCACGGGGAGAGTGCCATTAAGGCCAGGTCAGAAAATGGAGGCGCAGGATGCCAGAAAGGGGGGGCGGCCAGAAGTGCCAAGGCACTAAAGCGTTGAAGTTTGTGGGTATATCCGTTGGTGCGGTGATGGCTGATTAGGGTTCAGCCCTTACGGCCGGTCTCTACCTGGCATCTGGCGGATTATCCCTGAGGGCATGCGATACTCCGGTTTTTGCGCACTGACCCCAAGCAGCCATGACCTTCGACTCACCCCTCAGCGCTTATCAATCGGCCATCCGTCAGCAGGGCTTTGTTGTCGACGCTGCGCAGGAACGCGCAGTGTTGGCGTTGCAGGAGTGTCACCAGGCCCTGCATCAAGGTCAGGCGCCGATCACTGGGGTTTATCTGTGGGGGCCGGTGGGGCGGGGCAAGACCTGGTTGATGGATCAGTTCTACCAGACCCTGCGGGTTACGGCGCGCCGGCAGCATTTTCATCATTTCATGGCCTGGGTGCATCAGCGTTCGTTTCAACTGACCGGCACCGCCGACCCGCTGCGGGCGTTGGCCCGGGAGTTGAGCCGGGAGGTGCGGGTGCTGTGTTTTGACGAGCTGTTCGTCAATGATATTGGTGACGCGCTGATCCTCGGCCGCTTGTTCCAGGTGATGTTCGATGAAGGCGTGGTGTTGGTTTGCACTTCCAACCAGCCGCCCGAGCAGTTGTATGCGGATGGCTTCAACCGTGACCGTTTTGTGCCGGCGATTGCCGCGATCCAGGCGCATATGCAGGTGGTGGCGGTGGACGGCGGTGAGGATCACCGCTTGCATCCGGGGGTGAATCTGCAGCGCTATTGGGTCAGCGAAGCAGGTGAGCCCGGGGGGCTGAGTCAGGTCTTTGCCGAGCTGACCGCGGGCCAGCCGGTGTCCAGCGCGCCGGTGACTATCGGTTACCGTACGGTGGCGGTGGTCCAGGCCAGTGACAAGGTGCTCTGGTGCCGTTATGCCGACCTCTGCGAGCAACCGTTGGCCGCCATGGACTTCATGGCGCTGTGTGATCGCTTCAGCGCTATTTTGATCAGCGAAGTGCCTAATCTCAGTGCCCGGCAACGCCCTGGGCGGATTGCCCGCGGTACCGAAGATGGCAGTGCCCGTGTCGCTGCCGGTGATCGCGAGTTGCCGCAGCTGTCCGTCCACGATGACAGCGTGCGGCGCTTCATTGCCTTGGTCGATGAGTGCTACGACCGCAAGGTCCCGTTGTATCTGGAGGCGCAGGTGCCGATGGATCAGCTGTATACCGAGGGCTACCTGGAGTTTGCCTTTCGCCGCACCTTGAGCCGTTTGAAGGAGATGCAGTTGCGGCGGTTTGCCCAGGCCCAGGGCTGATGCCACTGTTGTCCGGGCGCGCGTCACAGGGTAATGTCGATTGCCCCGGGCGCTAGCCGCAGGGATGCCCGCTTATTGTTCGATCGAGGAAGGAAATGGAATCCGCAGACATCCTGGTACTCCAGGCCAGCTACAGCAACCCGACTCACGCCGAAGCCATAGGCGTGGTACTGGACCACTATGCGCAAGACCCGATGGGCAGTGGCGCACCGTTGCCCGCCGACGTATTGCAGCAATTACCCGGTGAATTGGCCAAGCGTCCCCATGCGTTCAGCGTCCTGGCTTTCGTCAATGGTGAGCCGGCCGGCTTGGTGAATTGTTTCGAAGGGTTTTCGACCTTTGCCTGTCGCCCGCTGGTCAACGTCCATGACGTTGCGGTGGTCGGCAAGTTTCGCGGTCTGGGGCTGAGTCAGAAGATGTTGCTCAAGGTCGAGGAGATTGCCCGTCAGCGTGGCTGCTGCAAGATCACCCTGGAAGTACTGGAAGGCAACGCCGTTGCACAGGCGGCGTATGACAAATTTGGCTTCGCCCCCGGCATGTTCGATCCGGACCACGGGCGGATGCTGTTCTGGACCAAGCCGCTGTAACGTGCAGGAGCGCCGGACGGCGCTCCTGCAGTACGTGAGGGTTAGAGCTTGTAGTCCAGGCTCAAGGTGACGGTGCGCGGGTCACCCCAGAACACACCGTTGTAGAAGCCGACGTTGTCGTAGTACTTCTCGTCGAACAGGTTGTCGACGTTCAACGATGCGGTGAGGTGCTTGTCGAACTCGTAGCGCGACATCAGCTTGACCACCGAATAGCTGTTCTGGTTGATCCGGGTTTCCTTGGTCACGATGTCGCCATCGGCGTCGCGTCCGACGGGGCGGCTGGCGAATTCGTAGATATCGCTCTGCCAGTTCACCGCACCCCCCACCGTCAGTGCATTCCATTCACCCGGCAGGCGATACGCCGTCGAGATGCGCAGCATGTTCAATGGCTGGTTGGTGACGTTGCGCTCACCTTCACCGTTTTTCGAATGGGTGTAGGTGTAGCCGGCCGTCATGTTCCAGCCCTGCATCACCTCGCCCGATACTTCAGCCTCGAAACCGTTGACCTTGTTGCCCTTGCCGCCGGACTTGTAGAAGTCTTCACCGGTGGTTGGGGCCGGTCGCACCGAGTCATCCAATTCAGCGACGTTGTCCTGTTTGCTCCAGAACACCGCCGTGGCGACGTTCAGGCGCTCATCGAGCAAGCTGCCCTTGAGCCCCAGTTCGTAGTTCTGGCCGACAATCGGGTCCAGGTACTTACGGCTGGAATCACGCTCGGTCTGCGGCTTGAAGATGTCGGTGTAGCTGACATACGCCGTGTACTCAGGGGTGATGTCGTACAGCAAGCCGGCGTACGGGGTGAAGACGTCGTTTTGGGTCTGGCTGCTGTGATCGTTGCCGGTGCGCTGGTTCTGGTCGTTGAAGCTGTAGGAGTTGCTGTCGGTTTTCCAGCTGCCATAACGGCTGCCCAGGACCGCATGCCACTGCTCGGCCAGGCTCAGGCGGGTGGCCAGATAACCGGCTTTTTGCTTGGTGCTGTCGTTTGAGCCTTCGATACCGGTGTCGGTGTCGCGGAACTTGGCGATGTTGCCCATGTACTTCCAGTCGGCAATGTTGTCGTAGCCCGCTGGCGTCGGCGCAGACACCAGGTACGGGTTGGACGCACTGCGCTCGGCTTCGCCGTAGCCGATCATCAACTCGTGTTCGCGTCCGAGCAACTGATAGGGGCCGGCGAAGTTGAAGTCATAGACTTCCATCTTCTGCTCGCCCTTCATGTGGCTGCGGTAGGCGACCATGCCGCTGCGGTCGTCGTTGGGGTAACCGCCACCGCCGTAGTAGACCTTGCCGTCGGTGTCACTCTCACGGTAGGTATAGGCGCCCTTCATGTGCCAGCCATTGCCCAGGTTCTGGTCAAGGTTGGCGAAGGCGGTCTTGTCCTTCAGGGGCCAGGAGCTCCATTTGGTCGCCATGTTGGTCGAACGCGACAGGTTGGCCTTGTCGCCGTTGGATTTCCAGTACGGCACCGTGCCCCAGGACGTGCCCTGGACCTGTTTGTCCTGATAGTCGTAACCCACCGCCAGCACGGTGTCATCGGTGAGGTCCGCCTCGAGGATCCCGTAGCCGACTTCTCGTTGCAGTTGGTAGTGGTCACGGAACGATTTGCTGTCACGGTACGCCAGCACGCTGCGGCCACGCAGGCGGCCGTCGAACGCCAGCGGGCCACCAACATCGACGTAGCTGTAGTAATCGTCATAGCTGCCGCCGCTGACGCCGGTCTTGGCTTCCCATTGAGCGGTCGGACGCTTGCGCACCATGTTGATGGTGGCCGAAGGGTCGCCCGCGCCGGTGGTCAGGCCGGTGGCGCCGCGGACCACTTCGATGCGGTCGTAGATGATGGTGTCCGAGTCGGACTTCATGCGCCCGAAGGTGTTGAGCATGCCATCGATCTGGAAGTTGTTGATCGAGTAGCCGCGCGAGGAATAGCTGACCCGGTCGGAGTCGTTGTGCTGGACCACCACGCCGGTGGTCTGGCTCATGGCCTCGGACAGGGTGGTGAGCTTGAAGTCGTCCATCTGCTGGCGAGTGACCACCGAGACCGACTGCGGGGTTTCCTTGATGGAAAGATTGAGCCGTGTCGCCGTACTCATTGCACCGGTGGTGTAGGAGTCGGTGTTTTCAGTGGTGGTACCCAGACCCACTGCATTGACGTTGGTGGTATCCAGCTCGAGCGCCTTGGCGGCAGGCTCCTGCTGTTTATCCGGCTTGGTGTCCGCATGGGCGGAAGGGCACAGGGCGAGACTGCACAGGCCCAGGGTCAAGGTCATGGAACGGGTAATAGGCGCGAACATCGCAGCCGACTCCTTGTCTTCGATGGAAAATTTCCGTTTGCTCAAAGACGAAGGTGAATCAGAAAATTTAGCTCAAATGCGAATAATTATTAATCTATTTTATTCGAGGGGCTTTCGCGAAGGCTCATGGCCAGCAAAAACGGGGGGCCGGAACCGGCCCCCGCAGGGTTCACTTATTGGGTAACGACGGCCGCGGTAGGCGCCTTGGGCTTCATCAGGCTGAAGTCGATCAGCGCCTTCTGCTCACGTTCGTAGGGGTTGCCAATCAACAGCGGGCGCGCCTTGAAGCTGTCGCTGACCAGGCTCTTGCTGTGGTCCAGTTCGTCGAAGCTCAAGCCGGCCAGGTCCGCCCAGGTGTGGATCAGGTGCGAACTGCTGTAGGGCCGCTGCAAGTCGCCGGCAAAATCCCAGGCGTGGTTTGCCCGCCATTTCGGCGAAGCCCAGGCCATGAACGGAATGGTGTACATGGGGGCAGTGGGTTTGGACTCGTTACGGCCCAGGGTGTTGTGACCCGCCGAGTCGAACACGTCTTCGCCGTGGTCGGAGAGGTACAGCAAGAAGCCGTTCGGATCGGTCTTGGCGTAGTCCTTGATCAGGCTCGAGACCACGAAGTCGTTGTAACGCACCGCGTTGTCGTAGCTGTTATAGGTTGGCAACTGGTCGTCGCTGACCCCGGGCGGCACGCCCTGACGGTCCTTGAAGGTGTCGTAGGTCGCAGGATAGCGGTACTGGTAGCTCATGTGGGTGCCCAGCAGATGCACCACGATGAATTTACGCGGCGCACTGTCGGCCAGGGCCTTGGTGAAGGGCTCCAGCACGTCACCATCGTACTGGCGGGCGTTCTGGTTGCGATTGTTGTTCAGGTAGACCTGCTCATCCGCCTGCTCGGAGAACGTGGTAAGCATGGTGTTGCGCTTGGTCATGGTCTGCTGGTTGGTGATCCAGTAGGTCTTGTAGCCGGCCTGCTTCATCACGCTGACCAACGATGGTGTCTTGAGGTACAGGTCTGGGTTCTCTTCGTCGGCGAAGGTCAGTACCTGTTGCAGCGCTTCAATGGTGTAGGGGCGCGGGGTGATGACGTTGTCGAACACCGCCAGTTGGTCCTTGAGCTTGTCCAGCTCCGGCGTGGTTTGCCGTGGATACCCGTACAGGCTCATGCGCTGGCGGTTGGTCGATTCACCGATCACCAGGACCAGGGTCGCGGGCTGGCCGGCCATCGAGTCCTTGAAGTTGTGCAGCGGCGGGACCTGGCTGGCGTTGTCGAGCATGCCTTGCATGCTGGCCAGGGTTTCGCCGTAGCGGCGATAGGCAACCAGCATCTGCCATGGCACTGCCGGTTCGATGCGGGTTTCGAATTTTTCGTAGCCGGCGGCCAGGCTGCCGGTGCGCGCGGTCTGCTTGACCAGCGGGTAGCCAATGACCGCGACCAGGATTGCCGTGGCTGCCAGCAAGGCCTTGCCGCGCGGCAGGTAAACCGGGCGCAGGCGGCTCCAGAGGAACAGGGCCACGGCGGTGTGCGCGAGGAATGCGGCCACCATCCACCAGGCAAAGTACTGCGTCATGTACTCGCCGGCTTCCGAGACGTTCGACTCGAACATGATGAAGATGACGCTCTGCGAGAACTCCTGCTGGTAGATGAAGAAGTAACCCAGGCTAGCCATCGAACAGGCCCAGAGCACCACGCCAATCACCGCCGCGAGCAGGCGCGTACGGGCCGGGAACAGCAGCATCGGCGCGAGCCAGATGGCGGACATCACGAAGGCCTGGCGAAAACCGGTGAACCCGGAGGTTCCGGTCAACAGGATCAATAGTTGGGTGATGCCGGAAAAATACCAGAAGAACAGGAACAGCCAGCCCAAGCCTGCCCAATCAAACCCTTTTGCAGGCGTACTGCTGCGTTTAAACATCGCCATTCAGCGCTCCAGCTGATTAATGACTTCAACCACTGAAAGTGTTGAGCGCCAGTGACAAAAAAACGCTCGAAAATCGAGCGTCAACAGTGTTTACAAGTATCTGTAAGTTCATGTGAAAGTTTTGTGAAGCTATGGATGAGGATACTTAGTTACCGCACGTTCTTCAGTGAAACCGCATTACATCCGGTTGAAGCAGGCCAGGGCGCCTGCTGCTCATTCCATGACAACAGGATGCTGAAATGACAGGCACTCGCGCAACACCCGAGGACGTTTCCGACACATTGGCGCAGGCGGTATACGAAGAGTTCAAGGGGCGACCGATAGTGGTCACAGCGGCCCTGAAACAATTCGGCGCGGCCCTGAACAATCGGTACCCCGGGCTGAACATCGACGTGTTGACGACTTCGCTCAATTCACCCAACTGGGTCCGCACAAGTCGGGCGGCGCTAGAGGGAGAGGGCGATAGCGGACACCTCGTCGAGCACGACGATCCCTGGATCGACGGCTACACCACAACACCGCTGTTTGAAGTGATGATTCACGCCATCACTGCCAGCGCCCAATTGACCTTCACCCGTGAGCACTATTTGAGCGACGGGGACGACCGGCGAATCGCCGTCGAAATGCGCGAAGTCGAAGACCTTTTGCGACGACTGCCCAAGGTCATGCTTGCTGCATTGCAGCAGGCGCTGACGGATTACTGGAATGAGCCGGCGGTTGACGGCACCAGCCGCTGGCAATGGCTCGGCGATGTCCTCAGAAGCGCATTGCTGGTCAGCATGGGGCCTTCGGGCAGCGGTGCGTTTCTGGATGCCGGGCAGGTCGATACCGTCCTGCAAGTCATTCGTTGCCCCATCAAGGAGGACCGAGTGGCTCGTTACGGACCGGACTGCACACAGGTTTTCCTCATCGACTATCACGCCCGGACCGGACGTACTCACAAAGCTCACCTGGCGTTTGATCTGGTAGCCGTGCGCACGGTATCGACGCGGGACATTGTGATGGGGTTTAGCACCAGCGGCGTTATCGAGACTTACGACACATGGCAGGCCTTCGCTGATTCAGAGGGCGACAAATGGGGGCGCAGGCAGGAACTGAGTGTGCTTGAGTTGCAACCCTATGAGTCGTTCGGCGATGTCTTTGTGACTCAGGCCCAGGCGCTGCTCAATAATCAACTTGAAAGCTTGAGCTTCTTCGGGGTATTCGAAGGCCAGGACCTGAAAGTGCTGGAAGAGCGCTATGCGAGTCTGACGGATCTGGCTCCCCATTTGCTCAAGCAGAACCCCGGTGCGTATGAGCAAGTACTGTACAGCGAAGTCGGCAGCCAGTTGCCTGACTGGATAGAACTGGCCACGCCCGCCGAGACCCAGGAGTACAGTCGCTACATGTTTCGCCTGGCCGCCCTCCAGTTGGCGAGCAAGGGGCAGGAGTACAGCCACGGGATTCGTACGGCTGAGCAATTCGCCCGGGAAGTCCTGCAGGACGGCATGGCCGCGTACGGCGAGGCGGTGGATCCAGACCAGGTCGACATCACTCAGTATCGCAATGAAGACGGTTTGTTGGTGATCGTAGGGCCAGGAACCGGACGGTTTACCAGTGAAACCCTCAGCCTGACTCATCGAGCGTTGAACAATCTTGCCGGCGTGCCTTTCCTGGTCTCTGAGTTCAAGCGCAAGGACGGTTCGGCGGCACCGGCCTGGATGACCCTCGACACCGTCAGGGAACTGATTCGCGATGCCGATATCGGCAAAAACTACCCCGATGAAGTCAAAAGGCTACTGCTCGATGATCCGGTACAGCGAGCCGAGCGCGAAAAGCTGTTCAGCGACCAATTGCGCATTCAATTACCGATGCTGGCACTGGAGAACAGGATCAGGAAGCGCTCGGGGTTCACTGATGCCGGGTATCGCTGTGTGGCGGCCATCATGGAGTCGGATCCGCAAGCCCGGCGTGTGAGCGGGCAAGTGATGCTGGCCAGGACCCTGGCCTTCAAGACCGACGTATCGAACCACACGCATGTGGTTGCCGATATGTTTGTGTTTGGCCCCGCTGATGTGACGGCCGGGCCCCATGTGCTGTATCGGCCGCTGTACCCCGAACCATTGATCGAGTTTGCTTCGCTCGACGCCTTGATGGCTGAGATCGTGAGCAATAACCCTCGAACTGCGATGTCGGCTCTCCCGGATGGCAAGTCCAACCCCTCGCTACAGCAAAGCATCCTCGACTGGTTGGCGCCCGATGCACGGAAAATCTATGACAATGGCGGTTTTCTGGAACCCCACCCAGTGGGAATCATATTCGAAACGCAGCTATGGCCATCGGCTCCCGCCCGATTCGATCTGCAGCAGCTCGACGATAAGGTGCTGGCTCATTTGTATGAAGCCAACGCCAACGTCCTGGCCCAGTTGGCTGACGAACAGACGCTGTCCAATGCCGAGTACCGCTGGAATACGCTGAAAGAGATGGGCTTGATCATCTTCAATAGCGTGCTTAACACGGTATTACCCTTTGTCAGCGGACCTGCAGCTGCCGTTGGCTGGTTGTTAGTGGTGGAAACCGCGGTTCTGGAGGCCCTTGAGTCACTGGCGAGCGACGACAGCGCGCCGGCCAAAGACTTCACCTACAACCTGCTCATCAATCTGGCAGTGGCCTTGCTGATCCAGCGTCTTTCACCGGGCGCCGGTACAGCGGTAAAACCCTTCGAGCACCATGCGATCGTCTCCCGGCCGGGTGCTCTTGAAGTCAGCGCAGTGATCAAACCACCCATTGGGCCGGGTGCGGCCAGCGCCATCAGTGACAGCGTGCTGGATTTCTCTACCCCGGTATCGGGTGACTCGCGTCGATTGCTGGAGCGTTTCCTGAGCACCGAGCAGGTCGGACGCGGGCGGGAGGTCACAGCGCCAGCGCCCCAAGGCATCGTAGTGGTCGGGGGGCGCTGGTATGCAAAAGTGCCGGCTCGCCTGCGTGGGTACGGATGGGCCAATGTAGAGCCCGCCGAGGGCGGCAATGTGGTCATCCTCGATCATCTTGGGAGGCCGATAAAAGGACTGGAATTGAAGAACAATGGCCAGGACCTCTGGGAGGTAGCGCCGGAGTTTCGTGTGCGCGGGGGTGGACCGGGCATGAGTCGCTACCTGTCGGATGTCTTCGCTGATTCGCAGCTGCGGGCGCGACGTGCCGACTATGCGCTGAAAGTCAAAAGACTCAAGGATCGCCTGCCGGAACTGGATGCCAGCATCAAGCAGGCACAGGAAATTGGGCAGGCGGCACAGGAAAAGGTGCTGCAACTCGCCGAAGAAATTGCGCACAAGACGACGGCGATTGAGGCTTCCAGTGACGCCGAGCGGAGCCGGCTGCTGGAGGAACGTGTGGCGCTGAGAAAGAAATTGCACGCCGCGGACATCGAATACAAGAAGAAGGTCAGGACCTACATTGATGGCCATCTGGGGCGGATCAAACTGTGTGAGGAGATTGATGGCCTGCTTGCAAAGGACAAAGACTACCAGCGTGACGCCATACTGGAAAATCTCCAGGGAATCGTTTCCGGTTATGGTGTTGTCGACGAAAACCTGATCAGGATGTCGGCGGTATGGGAAGAGTCAGGGGTTTCAATTCGGACCCTTTTTCCACTGGCCTTTGAGCTGCGCACGGCTGTCACCGATGTGCCGTACAGCGTGTTGCTGGAAGCCAGGAAACGCATCGTCAATGGATTTGCGGAGCGTATCAGGATCAGTACCCAGCTCGAGAAGACAATGACGGAACTTGAGGTTCTGGATCGCAGCGTTCGAAAAGGCTATCTGCAAAGAACCGGCTATCTATCGGAAAATACTCAAAGGCTCAAGGACATACTGGACAAACGGGTGAGTAACACCGACTGGCTAATCGTGCACGAGATGGTGTGTTTACGCGGTGCATTGGTGGGTGACCCTGCGCTTGAACCCAGCCTGGCGGAAGTCGCAGGACTGGAAGGGCTGGGCAAGGCGAAGCTGAGCGCGGTGACGGATAGCGTTTTGCGCTTGAGCACGACGCAGGGGTTTGAGCCCAGGCAGCGTGTTGAGCTACTGCAGGCCGCGATCTATGTCTACAACGATGCGGAGCTGATGGCGGCCAACCTGCGCAAGATTGGCGATCGACAAAGCTACGTCGCGCAGTTTTTTCTCGAGAAATTTCTTGATGCTCTGAGGCGGGCACGAGCGATCGCGGAAACAGAACTCAGCGAATCAATCAGTGAAGACTTGCAGGAAGAGCCCGCGGAGCAAGAGGGCACGCTACCTGCCGAAGAGCGGGTGAAAAAAACCAGGAGGAGAATCAAGCGCCCCAACGAGCGTCTGATCCAAACGGCGGATGGTTATCGAGTGGGCGATGTCCGCGAGCAAAGTTCAGATGAAACCGGCGAAACGGTGGTGGTCCAGGACGCGGCAACGGACAAGCAGATCATTTTCTACAAGGATGAAGGGCAAGATCTTTACCGGCAGCGGGAGGAGGAGCCTGAAGTACCTGTGGCAGCTCCACCGAAGCCGGCCCTGGCGCTCCAATCGCTGCTGGACAAAGGCAGGAAACTGGTCGAAGGGATAACCCCGCTGATCGCAAACTATAAAAAAGATGTCTCCCGGTACCGCGAGCCTGCCAGTGTGGAAGACCGGTTTTTGTCTCAGGCCCAAAAACTCTCGGAGCTGGCTACGCAAATCCAACATGGAATGCAAGGTGTTACAGGTGCGGATCGGGGGAGGGCAGTCAAGATATATCAGGATCTCAACAGCGCTCGAGAACAATTGATCCGCGAAGGGAAAAAGCTGCGCGTCGAGATTACCAAACAGCTGCCACCGAATGCCGGAAGCTTCGAGTACCTGCTGGGGGAGCGGGAGGTCCACGTCGAGAATCCGTCCTGGACCGACAAGTCTACTGCCAATCAAACAAGCTATTTGCTGGAATACGACATCGTCGACAGCGCCAGCCGCATTGGTAGAAAGGTACTGTGGTACGCACACTTTCACTGTACGGCCAAATCGGTCCTGACCCTGACCGAAGCCCACCTGAAACTGGCGCGCCTGCGGTTCGTCACGGTCAAGGATCAGGTGCAACACCCCGAGCTCAACGCGGGAAAAGTGGTGTACCCGGGGGGAATGAAGGCGGCGTTCGCGAAAAAGTACTTTTTCGATGCCGTTCCACCGATGGCATAGCATGCCCTGGTGTCCTGATCAGTGCGTTGCGCTTGCCGGGGAAGCAGGCGCAACCTTTCAGGCGGGGGTGATCAATCCAGTGAGCGTATCGGCATGCGCGCAGTCAACCCTTCACCGCGCTGCGCCTGTAGCTGCTGACGCAGGTGCGCGACTTCGTTGAGCAACTGCTCGCGTTCGGCCTTGAGTTGGCGCAGTTCATCACGACGAACGGTGACGTACAGGGTTTGTACTGGGAGTGCGGTTACTACTGTGCCCATTGCTCACCTCGCAAATGGCGTCTGACAACGGTGGTCCGGCACGCAGAAGCGTGTGCGCAGCCACTTTCGACGGCGATTTTGATTTCTTTTGCCGTTGAAGGGAACTTTTTTATTTTACGTTGTCCCTGTGTCTTCGCCATTGTTTGGGACGTTATCCCTATAGTTCAGGCAAAATGCCCGGAAACTATGTAGCAACGCTCTGGACTAAGCTTGACTTGGTTCGTGGCGCTATCGACTTTTGGCACACTATTTTTTCGCAGTAAGGAGCATCAGCACATGCAATTAGGGATCATTGGACTGGGCCGCATGGGCGGCAACATTGCACGGCGCCTGATGCTCAACGGGCATAGCACTGTGGTCTACGACCGCAACACCGCGTTCGTTGATACCCTGGCTCAAGAAGGCGCGACCGGCGTTGCCGACCTGCCGGCACTGGTGGCTGGCCTGGCCAAGCCGCGCGCGGTATGGGTCATGTTGCCCGCTGGCGCACCGACCGAAGACACCATCGAAACCCTGAGCGAGCTGCTGGAAGCCGGTGACGTGATCATCGACGGCGGCAACACCTTCTATAAAGACGATATCCGTCGTGCCAAGACCTTGGCGCAAAAAGGCCTGAAGTACATCGACGTCGGCACTTCCGGCGGCGTGTGGGGCCTGGAGCGTGGTTATTGCATGATGATCGGCGGCGACTGCGACGAAGTGAAGCGTTTGGACCCGTTGTTCGAGGCGCTGGCCCCGGGCATGGGCGATATCCCGCGGACCAAGGACCGGGTGTCGGAAGATGACCGTGCCGAGCGCGGCTATATCCACGCCGGCCCCGCCGGTTCCGGGCACTTCGTGAAGATGATTCACAACGGTATTGAATACGGGATGATGCAGGCGTTTGCCGAAGGCTTCGACATCCTCAAGACCAAATCCTCGGAAATGCTGCCGGAAGACCAGCGTTTTAACCTGAACGTCGCCGATATCGCAGAGGTCTGGCGTCGTGGCAGCGTGGTTTCGTCCTGGTTGCTGGACCTGACCGCCGATGCGCTGGCCAGCGATCCGAAGCTTGAGGGTTACTCCGGCTCCGTGGCTGACAGCGGTGAAGGGCGCTGGACCATCGAGGCGGCCATGGAACAGGCCGTACCGGTGCCGGTGTTGTCCAGCTCGCTGTTCTCCCGTTATCGCTCGCGCCAGCAAGGCGTCTACGGTGACAAGATCCTTTCGGCCCAGCGCTTCGGTTTTGGTGGCCACGTCGAGACTCCGAAAAAATGACCTCGATCCGCAAGAAGTCCAAGGCACAACCAGCACCGGCGACCACACTGTTTCTGTTCGGTGCCCATGGCGACCTGGTCAAGCGCTTGCTGATGCCGGCGCTGTACAACCTCAGTCGCGATGGTTTGTTGGGGGACAACTTGCGGATCATCGGGGTGGATCACAACGCCATCAGCGATCTCGACTTCGCGAAAAAACTCGAAGACTTCATCCGCAACGAGGCGGCGAACAAGGTCGGTAACGGCCATGACTCCCTGGACCCGGCGCTCTGGGCCAAGCTGGCCAAGGGCATCAGCTACGTCCAGGGTGACTTTCTCGACGCTAGCACCTACCAGGCGCTGGCGGCGAAAATCGCCGATAGCGGCACAGGCAATGCGGTGTTCTACCTGGCCACCGCACCGCGTTTCTTCAGCGAAGTGGTGCGCCAGCTCGGCTCGGCCGGGCTGCTGGAGGAGGGCCCCGAGGCTTTTCGCCGGGTGGTGATTGAAAAGCCCTTTGGTTCCGACCTGCATACCGCCGAAGCCTTGAACGCGTGTCTGCTCAAGGTGATGACGGAAAAGCAGATCTACCGGATCGACCACTACCTGGGCAAGGAAACCGTGCAGAACATTCTGGTCAGCCGGTTTTCCAACAGCCTGTTCGAAGCGTTCTGGAACAACCATTACATCGACCACGTCCAGATCACCGCCGCGGAAACCGTCGGCGTCGAGACCCGTGGCAGTTTTTACGAGCACACTGGCGCCTTGCGCGACATGGTGCCCAACCACCTGTTCCAGCTGTTGGCCATGGTTGCCATGGAACCGCCGGCGGCGTTTGGCGCCGATGCGGTCCGCGGTGAAAAGGCCAAGGTGGTGGGGGCGATCCGCCCCTGGTCAACGGCTGAGGCGCGTGCCAACTCGGTACGTGGCCAGTACAGCACGGGAGACAGCGGCGGCCAGCCGGTGGCCGGTTATCGCGAGGAGCCCAAAGTGGCGCCTGACAGCACCACGGAAACCTTCGTGGCGCTCAAAGTGATGATCGACAACTGGCGCTGGGTCGGCGTGCCGTTCTACCTGCGCACCGGCAAGCGCATGAGCGTGCGCGACACGGAAATTGCCATCTGCTTCAAGCCTGCGCCCTACGCGCAGTTTCGCGATACGGAAGTCGATGAGCTACAACCGACTTACCTCAGAATTCAGATCCAGCCCAATGAAGGTATGTGGTTCGACCTGCTGGCCAAACGTCCGGGCCCGGCGCTGGACATGGCCAACATCGAACTCGGGTTTGCCTACAAGGATTTCTTCGAAATGCAGCCCTCCACGGGCTACGAAACCTTGATCTACGATTGCCTGACCGGCGATCAGACCCTGTTCCAGCGCGCCGACAACATCGAAAACGGCTGGCGTGCGGTGCAACCCTTCCTCGATGCCTGGCAGGAAGACGCCAGCGTCCAGGCCTATGCCGCCGGCACCGACGGCCCCAGCGCCGCCGACGAACTGCTGGCCCGCGACGGCCGCAAGTGGCACAGCCTGGGCTGACCCCGACGCCAGGCCGACGCGTTATCGTTGGCGACCGCGGCGCGCCCCAGACCATCGCGAGCAAGCTCGCTCCCACAAGGTTACGCGTTCAGCCTGGAGCGCGCGCTCGCTCGCACACCACTACAACCAGTAGCTCACCGCATACCAGCCCAATACGCCCATCACCACGGTATAGGGCAACGCCATCCACACCATGCGCCCGTACGACAGGCGAATCAGCGGCGCGATCGCCGAGGTCAGCAGGAACAGGAATGCCGCCTGACCGTTGGGAGTGGCAACGCTGGGCAGGTTAGTACCGGTGTTGATGGCAATCGCCAGGGTCTCGAAGTGCTCCCGGCTCATGTGGCCGGAGAGGAACGCCTGCTTGACCTCGGTGATGTAGATAGTCGCTACGAACACATTGTCACTGATCGCCGATAACAGGCCATTGGCAATGAACAGCATGCCCGGTTGCTGCTCGACTGGCAGGGCCAGCACCCACTGGATCAACGGGGTGAACAGTTGTTGATCGTGAATGACTGCCACCACGGCAAAAAAAGCCACCAGCAGCGCGGTAAAGGGCATGGCGTCCTTGAAGGCGTTGCCGAGGCGATGCTCATCGGTAATCCCGGTCAGCGAAGTGATCAACACAATCACCATCAGCCCGATCAGGCCCACTTCAGCCACGTGCAGCGCCAGGCAGATGATCAGGATCACCGCCGCTGCGCCTTGCACCAACAAGGCTGCGCGCTGGCGGTTGGTGCGTTCGGCGTTGTCCTGCGCCGCGTAGTCGGCCAGCACCGTGCGTACGGAGTCCGGGAGCAGCGTGCCATACCCGAACCAGCGCAGTTTCTCCAGCAGCACGCAGGTCACCAGGCCGGCGGCCAGTACCGGCAGCGAGACCGGCGCGACCTTGAGGAAGAATTCTGCAAAATGCCAGCCCATCTCATGGCCGATCAGCAGGTTCTGCGGCTCACCCACCAGGGTGCACACGCCGCCCAGGGCGGTCCCCACCGCGCCGTGCATCAACAGACTGCGCAGGAAGGCGCGAAACTGTTCGAGGTCTTCGTGGTGCAACACCGGCAAGTCGTGGTCGTCATTGAACGCGCTGTCCTGGCGCGGATCGTTGCCCGAGGCGACGCGGTGATAGACCGAG
Organism: Pseudomonas sp. IT-P176; assembly: GCF_949767245.1. NCBI lineage: Bacteria > Pseudomonadati > Pseudomonadota > Gammaproteobacteria > Pseudomonadales > Pseudomonadaceae > Pseudomonas > Pseudomonas sp. IT-P176. The sequence continues at coordinate 18,582 of NZ_CATKPN010000047.1, read as the reverse complement.
TAAAACCCCACCGCCGCGCTGATGATCACCGCCGTCACGGTCAAGGCGTCGAGAAACGCCGAAAGAAAGGCTGAGAGAAAGCAGAACAGCAACGCCAGTACGGCCTTGGAGCGAACCCCCAGCAACAACCGGGAGAACAGGAACAGCAGCAAGTCCTTCATGAAGTAAATCCCGGCCACCATGAACATCAGCAGCAGGATCACCGGGAAGTTGTGTAGCAACTCGTCATACAGCGCCTGGGGCGTGGTCATGCCCAGCAGCAGCGCCTCGACCATCAGCAAGCCACCCGGCATCAAGGGGTAGCACTTGAGGGCCATGGCCAGGCAGAAGATGAACTCGGCCACCAGCAACCAGCCAGCCACCACCGGGCCAGCGGTCCACAGCAGCAAGGGGTTGAGTATCAGGAAAGCGAGAATGCTCGCCTTGTACCAGCGCGGCGAATGCCCGAGGAAATTATGCGCAAACGCCTGGGCCATTGAACCGGACATCGGCTGCTCCTTTGATTAAGAAGCGCGCAACTTGCCGTAACACTCGGACAAGATCAAGTTCTTGAGTTTTATTGTTGTTCATGAACGATCGGGGGTTAAGCCCGATAGCGAACCAGCACGGCACGATAGTGACCGTCCAGCGAGTAGCCGCCGACCACGATGCCTTCGTCCGCCTGCACCACCAGTGACGTCGCGGTGTCCAGGCTATGCCCCAGACGGGTGCGAACCCAGCCGTTACCCTCGCCGAAATCCAGGTCCGGGCGGCCGTCGGCCAGGTGCCGGGCGACCAGGAAGTCTGCCTCGACCCCGCCGATAGTGGCACCCACGCTGAGCACCCGGCCATCCGGGCAGGTAGTTGCAGCCGTCCATTGGCTGGGAACCTTGGCGATCTGTGTGAGGTGGGCATGGCCTGCGTTGTTAGTCATGTCTGGACGACCATCGCAACGTACGTTCAGGGACAGGCAATGCATTGGGTCGCGACTGCTGCCAAAACACTGCAGGTGCCCATCCACGTGTTGCACCACCCGACTGACCTGGGCACTGCGCTCCTGGGCGCGGAAACTCAGGAAGCCGTGTTCGGCAAAACTGCTATCCAGACGGCCATCCTTGTCGAAGCGTGCCAGCAAACCTTCCTGGGGCAGGTCGATCGAGCCGCCGACCACAATTGCGCCATCGCGCTGCACCAGGATGCTGGACAGCCAGGTGTTGAGGAGCAAATGGCGGACCATGACAAACCCCCGGCCATTGAACGAGGTGTCCAGGCTGCCGTCCGGCTCCAGGCGAATCAGGATGCCGACATGATCGGCAAATTCGAAATGGTGATTGGCCAATAGCAGGATCCGCCCATCGGCCTGAACCTGAGCGTCGCAGGCTTCGGCGCCGGGTACGCCGGGAGGCAGCCAGGCGTCACGCAGGCCCTGGGAAAGGTTGCCCGGCAGGCGGACCACCTGTACGCCGCCATCACCGAACGAGAAGTCCGGGCGACCCTGAGAGTCGAACAAGGCGAGGGCAGGGAGGGTGCGGTATGGGCTTTCATATATCAGACCCGATACCAGGATGCGCCCGTCGGCCAAGGCCAGCACCTTGCCGCCAGAGGACTCCAGGCCTGGCGCGAATTGTCCGAGCACGCAGCCCTGAGTGCCAAAGCTCAGGTCCGGCGAACCGTCCGTGTGCAGGCGGGCCAGGCCGAAGTGGCAGCCGTGGTCCAGACCGACTTTGGCCGCGACCAGCAATCGGCCCTGGCGGTCGACCGTAACGTCATTGGCCAGGCTCCACTGGCTGCCGGGGAAATCGACCCAGGCTTTGCCGGCGCAGGCAAAACTGCTGTCAAGTTGTCCTGCCGTATCTGTGGGGGCACAGTAAGCCAGGGCGCTGTGAATGGCGTGGATGGACATGCCGCTTCTCCTTGCGAGTCGACCTGATCCGGTATCGAGGAGGAGGACTTCATGAAGAAAACATTCAAGCGCTGATTCAAATAATGCACAACTGTCAGAAATTACAGGCGGTGCGGCGTTGTGTGCCAGAACAGTGTCTTTGCGAGCTGAAGTTTGGATTAGCCATGAAAAGCGACCGCTTGTCGTCAATTAACCGGAGTTTTCCTGGCTAACTAACCAAGGCTCACCGAGATTGCGGCAGAGGATGCCAGGAAGTTATCTCGATAAACAGGCGGGCCACCTGGATCAGTGACCCGCGCGCTGTTTTATTGCGGCATAGTCCAGGATTGCAACTGGTAACCTTCTTCGCTCAGTTCGGCACGCGCCTGCTTGAGCAGGCTCTCGAGCTGTACCGGGTCGGTGTAGATGCTGGACGGCACTTGCTTGCGTTCAATCGGGGTGCTGGTACGGTCGATCACAGTCAGCGTCAGTTCGCCAGTGCCATCTTGTGGGGCCCAGGCCACGCATTGGAAAGGAGTAAATGCGTGGTCGGCAATCAAAAGAGCTTCGTTGAGACGGAGCGGGGCGTTCATGGGGTCTTCTCTCGTAGTGCCCAATCAAGTGATCTGCCGTCGGTTGGGCTTACCGTTCGGCTGGTTACTTGTACTGATGCGCGCAACCACCGGGTAGGTCACACATCTTCTAAAGAAATTTAAACTTTCTTTCATAGACTTGGGATTAGCGGACACTTTGAAAGCTGAATGAAAGCTTGGGAGTCGATAGCTTGCTAAGCAACTTGCTTCTTATAACTAAAACGTCATTAACCTTATAGTTAAACGATACAAGACCCTGTCAAGTTCTTGCTAATGTTACACCCAGGTCTGCCAAACGACTGTTTCTAATAACTTTTCCATTATTTGGCGCCAAGGAACAGTCATGCTCGAAGTCCCTGCACTACGCCGTCTGTTGGTGGTGGATCCCTGTGACGATTGCCACCAATTGTTGCCCGGTCTGCGCGCCATCGGCTGGGATGTCGACAGCTGCAGCCTGGAAAATGCCGGCGACCGCAGTTGCGACGTCGGCCTGCTGCGCCTGCAACCTTTTCACCTGGAGCGGCCCGAAGCGGTCAAGGACCTCATCAGCCGCAGCGGCACCGAATGGATTGCCGTATTGAACCAGGAAGTGTTGCGCCTGCAGAACGTCGGTGACTTTGTCTGCGAATGGTTCTTCGACTTTCATACCTTGCCGTTCGACGTCTCCAGGGTCCAGGTCACCCTGGGCCGGGCCTTTGGCATGGCGCGCTTGCGCGGCCAGGGCACGATCCATGTCGACCAGCCGGCGCACGAACTGCTGGGCGACAGCAAACCGATCCGCGAACTGCGCAAACTGCTCAGCAAGCTGGCGCCGACCGAGTCCCCGGTGTTGATCCGTGGCGAAAGCGGCACCGGCAAGGAACTGGTGGCCAGGACCCTGCACCGCCAGTCGCAACGCCACAGCAAGCCCTTTGTGGCGATCAACTGCGGGGCGATCCCCGAACACCTGATCCAGTCCGAACTGTTTGGCCATGAGAAGGGAGCCTTCACCGGCGCCCATCAGCGCAAGATCGGCCGCATTGAGGCCGCGCATGGCGGCACGCTGTTTCTCGACGAAATCGGCGACCTGCCGCTGGAATTGCAAGCCAACCTGTTGCGCTTCCTGCAGGAAAAACATATCGAGCGGGTAGGCGGCAGCCAGCCAATTGCGGTGGATGTGCGGGTACTGGCCGCCACGCACGTTGACCTCGAGTCGGCCATCGAGGCCAAGCGCTTTCGCGAAGACCTGTATTACCGGCTCAATGTCCTGCAAGTGATTACCGCGCCTTTGCGCGAGCGCCATGGCGACTTGTCGATGCTGGCCAACCATTTCTCCCACTTCTATAGCCAGGAAACCGGACGCCGGCCCCGCAGTTTCAGCGAGGACGCCCTGGTGGCCATGGGCAAGCACGATTGGCCGGGCAATGTCCGTGAACTGGCGAACCGGGTGCGCCGCGGCCTGGTGTTGGCCGAAGGCCGGCAGATCGAGGCCCGTGACCTCGGCTTGATCAGCCATCAGGCGATCGCCACGCCCATGGGCACCCTGGAAGACTACAAGACCCGGGCCGAACGCCAGGCCTTGTGTGATGTTCTTAACCGGCACAGCGACAACCTCAGTGTCGCCGCCCGGGTGCTGGGGGTGTCCCGGCCAACGTTCTACCGCTTGCTGCACAAGCACCAGATCCGCTAGGGCGCGGTGAAAGTGAAAGGCCCGCTGCGATCACCTCGCAGCGGGCCTTTTGCTGTGTGACACGGGTCAGAAGTAGTAAGGGAATTTCAGGCTGAAGGTGAAGTCCGGCGCATCGTCGGTCAGGCCGATCGACAGGTTGGGGACGATGGTCAGGTTGTCACTGGCCGCCACGGTCATGCCGACGTTGAAGTAGCCGGCGTTGGCATCGCTGGACGTCACCGATTGCCAGTCGCCGCCATCAGGCTTGAGCTTGCTCTTTTTTTGCACCAGGTCGGAGACCGAGAACGACATACTCATTTTCTCGTTCAAGGCGAACGCGACGCCCGCGCCGATCTGGAAACTGTCGCCCAGGCGCACTTTGCCCGGCGTCTTCTGGTTGACGTCAGCGCTGATGTCGTCAAACGACTCCTCCAGGTTGTGGGTATAGGACAGGGAGCCGAACAGCACGGCCGGATCGAAGGTCTTGACCAGGGAGATCCCTGGGGTAACCGACCAGACACCGTTACCGGTTGGCAGGTCATCCGGCACGAACAGGTTGGTATTGTCGCTGACCTGGCGCAACTTGATACCGAACGGTTCCTTGCCGGTCGGCGCCTTGACGCGCAGGGTCAGTACCGCATCCGGGGCGGTGACCGACTCGTCCATGAACTTGTAGGCGACACCGAAGTTGACGTCGCCGATGGTTGGGTCCTGGGTCACCGTCTCCTCCGTGGTGACGCTTGCCGAACCGCCAGATGCACCGCCGGACTGATAGGTCGACTCGCGGTAGACCAGGGGGACGTTGAGGTCGAACTGCCAGCGGTTGTTGAGGTTGTAGCGTCCGGTGACGTCCATGGTCCAGGTGTCAGACTTGATCCGGTCCAGGTTGATGTTGCCGAGGAAGATCGAGTCCAGGGCCAGGAAACCGTTGAGGACCAGTTGCCGGGAATCGTAGCGGGCGTAGGTCAGGCCGGTCTCGACGCTGAACTTGCCGCCACCGAAGAAGCCACTGGCTTCGTCATAGAGGTTCGACACACTCTGTGCCGGTTGGGTGTCGTCGGCCAGCGACTGGCCGTAGGAACTGCCCTTGGCGCCTCCGCCCCCAGCGGCCCCACCTGATGCTGCCCCGGCGCCTGTACCGGCGACCTGATTATTGCCGCGCATGTCGGCGGGCGATTTGGCCAGCCGTTTTGGCGGCGGTTCGGCCGGTTGATCTTCAACCTGGCGGACTCGCTGCTCGAGCACCGCCAGGGCTTTTTGCTGGACTTCGTAGCGTTGTTTCAACTCCAGAAGTTCTTGTTTCAGGGACTCTACGTCCGGGTCAGTCGCTGCTTGCAGCAGTGCAGCGGGGAATAGAGTACTCAGACATACAACCGCGCGTAATGACACCGATCGATACATGAAATAAGCCGTCCCTTTGAGCCCAATGGTCGAAAGTCAGCGTAGTTCAATATCCCATGTTGCGTAGTCCTGTGAGTTGGCTCAGGTTGCAATCCAACGCGCCGGCGCTTGGGCCATTGTTATTGAGTACCACGTTGAGTTGAGTCAGGTTATTCACCACGTTGCTGTTGCCCAGCAGGCGGGTGTTTTGCAGCAGTCCACCCTGGGCGACTTGCTGCAGGGCATTACCCTGATTATTGTTGGCGGAGATGGCCATCTGAATGCCGCCACTGGTGGCTGTCACGGCGATCGAGCCGGCGCCGTTGCTGGCATTGATGGTGTTGCCAGCGGTCAATATCTGACTGCCCGCGGGCGGAGTGATCGGCGCCGGAGCGCTGGAAGCTTCTTTGACGTTGATACCGACATCGTTGTAGGCACTGTTACCATCGCCCGCGGCACGCACGGTCTGGGTGATGCCCTGGGTCGTGCTCAAGGCGTTGCCGCCTATTACGTTGCCGCTGCCCTGTTGTGGCGTATGGCCGCCTTTGCCGGGCTCATTCACGGTCGACACGTAAAACTGTGGTTTGACCGTTGAGGACTGAATCTGCATGGAAGTGGAGGCACCGATGATGTCGCCACTGGCATTGCGCCAGGTACTGCTCATGACCACACCAAAGCTGATGATCCGCCCGGGCATGACGTAACGACCGCGCAACTGAGCCAGTTCCGAGTCTTTGATCTCTATCGGGGTAAAACCTGCGTAGGTGAGCGACGGAAAGCTCGCAGCCAAGCATGCGGCGACCACCCAATGTGAAGTTTTCATCTTCGGCTCCTGGAGCGTCCAACTGCTCCTTTATATTTATTGAGCGCCTAGAAGAAATCGCTCTGAATAAATCCAAACTCCATCAACTCGGCATCTTTGACAGGGTTGAAATTGTCCAGCTTGTTCTTGGCAGTCAGCGGTGCCGGTGGATCGAGCAAGGCGTTGGCCTTGTCGTAACCGGGGCCGATGATGGCAAACACAATACCGTTCCAACCTTTGACAAAGTCTTCGTGGGAATAACGTTTGTGGCCCAGGACCGGATCACCGATGTACACCCAGTCTTTTTGTGCCCGCTGTAGCACCACGAAGTGCTTGTAACCACGAATATCCATCAGAACCACTACGGGAATCGTTACCGCTTCCAGTTTTTCCGGAGGGATCCGGTAGCCCCGGGCACGCATGCCGATACTTTCTATGTAGCGCTTCATGTCCAGCATGGAAAAACCCTGGGTACGTACCAGGTCCTGGTCAGCGTTGACCAACATGCCTTTGATGACGTGCTCTTCATCGACATCCAGCCAGTAGGCCTGGCGTAACACCGTTGCCAGCGCGGCGGCGCCACAACTGAAATCGGTTTTCTGTTGGACCAGGTCAGCGAATTTGCGCTCGCGCAAGCTTTGCACTTCTTTGTACACCATGACGCCGCCGGGAAGGGCGGCCACTGGCATCTGTGCAGCCTGAGTCAGGCCAGTCAGACAAAGCATCAGTGAGAGGGCAGCAACACGCATGGTCGATACGCCTTGTAGGGTCTGAAGAAAAGCCCCGTTGCCGGGGCTTCCTTGGTCTTCGCAGTTAGAAGCTGTTGCCGCCAGGGCAAGCTTTGCAGCCTGCAGCGATGGACAGCGAGTTGCTTTGTTGGTTGCCCACGCCTGCTGCAACGTTGGCACCGCCGTTACCCGAGAAGCCATTCATGGAGCCGGTCATCGAAGCATTGTTAACCACTGGGTTTTTCCAGCCATCTTTGGTCAGCACTTGCTGAGTCCAGTAGCCAGCCAGTTCGATACTTCCTTGTTCTTTGAAGGTGAATTTCTGATCCTTGTTGTTGCCACCGCCATATCTGTCGTCGTCGTCGTGACCTTTTTTGCCACCGTCAATGGTGCCGTAGCCGGTGCCTTTGTAGCTGCCGTGGGCTTTGAAGCTGCCTTTGAGGTCAACCACTTTGGTTACGCGATCCGCTTTGTTTTCCACTTCAAGACCAGTAGAAGTCTGGTTGGCCGCAGCGGCTGCCGTGGCTACGCGACCTGCCGAAACAGCAATGGCGAGGTTGTTTTTCTGTTGGTTGAAGTCGCCAGCAGCCACGTTGACACCAATGTTGCCGGAGCCGTTGTTGGCTGAGTTGTTAAGCGTAGCGTTGTTTTGGGTGGAGCGGTTTTTCACATAGTTATCGGTGTTGGTTTGAGTGGCGCTGGAGAGCGCAACGGCGCTGCCGAAGATGAATTTTTCATCGGCGGTGGCGATCGCCGCAGCGTTGTCTTGCTGGTTGCCAGCACCGGCTGCAACGTTGGCGCCCATATTGCCGTTGGAACCATTGAGCGAGTTATCAGCCTTGGCATTGTTGTTGGTGCCTTGGTTGAGCACGCTGTTGTCGCTGCTGTCCTGTTCGTCCAGGATCGCGGCGCCAGCACCGGCGGTGATGGACAGGATCTGATCCAGGGTTGGACCTTGTGGTTTAGTCGGATGATGACGTTTGCCGCCATCGGCCTGAGCCGCAATTGCCATGACCGCTGCCAGAGCGAAAACCAGTGGTTTCAGAGCTGTTGTAGGTTTCATGGTGTTTCTCCGTGCTTATTAGTTGGTTAAGTGTTGGTACTTTCTAATCGCACTGCGGTTTGGGTCAGTCAGCGACCCGGATGCTCAGGGTGTTAGCCATTCGGTTCCCCACCCCTGCACTCTGGTTCACCTGTATCACTCCTCGGCTGCCGGTGAAGGCCTGGTCGCTGGTAACGACCTGGCGGCTGCCTTGCGAAGTGCCAGTTGCTCCTGAGTCTGGTAACAGCGCCACGTTCTGTTGGGACAGGACGCTGTCGTCGATGCTTTGCGGTACGGCGCTGACGCTGATCCGCATGGCATTGATCATCTGGTTGTTGGCGCCGGCCGACTGGTTGACACCCAGTGCGCCGTTGCCATTACTGAACGCGTTGCCCGTGATGGCACTGGTTGCGTTCATCGAGCGGTCGGCAGGCGTGGTGATGGACTGGCGCAGGTTGCCGCTGGCCGAAGCCTCGGTACCGATCGCAATGGCGCGGCTGTTGACCTGTTGTTGCTGGTCGCCGGCAGCCTGGTTCATCATCATGTTGCCTTTGTAGTTGGCCCCGGAGTTGCTCAGGGTCGAGTTGTTCACGACGTTGACAGCGGAGTCGGCCATCGCGCAGGTGCTGCCCAGCAGGGCAATGAAGATCAGGGTGCGCTTCATCTCATTTCCCCATGTTGGTCAAAGGCGACAGGCCGATATTGATGGTGCGAGTGATGGTTCCGGAGATCGCGTTGCCACTGCCGCCGCCGTGTCCGGCGGACATGCCGGGCAGACCATTGGGATTGGTCAGTACGTTGATCCCGGCGCCGCTTTTGGGGTTGGGTACAACGTTTTGATTGATCACCCGATAGCCACTGTTGATGCCGGCAAAGTCGCCGTCACTCAGTTCGTTGTTGGTGGCTTGCACGACCCGTGCGGACGGGTTGGCGTTGACGGTCGTGGGGTAGGGGTCTTTGTCGAAAGGTTGTCTGCCGATGGAGCGGGGCTGGACGTCACGTTGAAGCACGATGACGCCATTACCCTCAGCCTGGACCGGCATACTGAGCACGGAGCTCAATGCGCATCCGAACATCAGCAAGCGGGTAAAGCCTTTATCGTTATTCTCCATGTCGGCGCTCCTTCTCTTTTATGCGCTGGCCCTGTCAGCGTTGTCAGGGAGAGAGCAGAAGCTGTGCCGCTTTTTGTTTTTTACATGAATTCAACGACTTGGCGATTCAACCGGGTAATCACCGGCTGGCACTGTATCAAGCATGAGACAGGGCACCCCGCCAGCACGTGGCAGCGGTCGAGGTAAAGCTCTGGAACAAGGGTTCTGGCGGGGCTGTATCAGTGGTGTAACGGTGCGCGTGACAATGCGGTGAACCCGCTTGTATCGGCGGTTTCGCTGCATGTATGTGTTTCAGGAATGGACACTTGGGCCCCGGAACCGGGGCAAAAGTGCGGCTCGAAGGCCGCTTTGAGGGGTTAAACCTGGAGCAATTGCTCTACCGCAGTGAACGCCAGACGCCGCCGCTGGGCCCAGTCACCCTCGATGATTTGCAGCTTGCGTCCGTGCTGCTGCAACCAGCCACGGGTGGCATCGAAGAACGCCAGGCGTTGCTCCAATTGTGGTTGGCAACGCTGGCCGTCGTCGGTCCATTCCACCGCTTCCGGGGACAGCAGCAGGTGCAGGTCGTAGTGGCGGGCGAGCAATTGTTCTTCGATCCAGGGCGGGCAGTCGCCAAACAGGGTCTGGCTCCAGAGTATGTTGCTCAGCAAGTGGGTATCGAGAATCAACAACGCCGGCTGTTGCACCCGGGCGCTGTCCTCCCAGGCCAGTTGGCCCCGGGCAATCTGCGGGATATCGGCCAGGCAGGTATCGCGTGGGTTCTGCTCGATGAAGTAGCGCACGTATTCACCCACCAGCAGCCCGCCGAAATGCTGGTGCAGTTCGGCCGACAGCCAGCTCTTGCCGCTGGATTCCGGGCCGGTGAGGACCACCACCTTCATGTGCGCAGCGCCGGGTCGGCCCGCCATTCGCGCAGTCCCTGGACCGCCAGCAGGGTAAACACCGCATAGAGCGCTGCCGTCAGGTACAGGCCCTTATAGAGGAACAGCCCGACGAAGATCACATCCACGGCGATCCACAACGGCCAGCATTGCACCCGCTTTTGTGCCATCCACCACTGGGCAACCAGGCTGAAACCAGTCAATGCGGCATCCAGCCAGGGCTGCGCGGCATCGGTCCAATGGGCCATGGCGGCGCCCAGCAACAGACTTCCGACTGCGCCCAAGGACAGGTCGCGCAGCATGCTTGCGTTGCCCAGGCGCGTCACTTGCCGGCCGTGGCGGGTTTCGCCACCGCGCGTCCACTGCCTCCAGCCATACAGCTGCAAGCCGGCGTAGACCACCTGCAGCAACATGTCCGAGTAGAGTTTGACCTCGAAAAAAATCCAGCTGTAGAGCAGCACCATGACCAGGCCGATCGGCCAGCACCAGGGATTCTGTTTGACCGTCAGCCAGACGGCGATCACGCCGAGCGTGGCGGCAAACAGTTCAAGCCCGGACATGGCGGTTCCTTGGGGAAGTCGAAGAGGGCGCCGATTGTACAGCAGCGCCGCAAATCGAGGGCATGCCAACAGCGCCTCTACACCCGGAACTGCCTCAGCAGTCCATTGAGCTGTTCGCTGAGTTCCTTCAAGTGCACGCTCGCCGCACTCGATTGCTGCGCTGCCAGGGCGGTGCTGTGTGACAGGCCGGCCGCCTGGGTCACGTTCTGGTTGATGTCTTCGACCACGTGGGCCTGCTGCAGGGTGGCGCTGGCGATGGACGCATTGAGGCCGTTGAGGTTGTGCAGCGCCTGGCCGATGGCATGCAGGCTGGCACCGGCCAGTCCGGCTTGCTCGATGGTCAACTGGGAGGCGCGGCTGCTGTCGCCGATCACCTGCACGGCAGCCTCCGAATGGTTTTGCAGGCGTTCGATCATCGTCTGGATCTGCGCGGTGGATTTCTGCGTGCGTTGCGCGAGCAGGCGCACCTCGTCGGCCACCACGGCAAAACCGCGGCCCTGTTCGCCGGCCCGGGCCGCTTCGATAGCAGCGTTGAGGGCCAACAGGTTGGTCTGTTCGGCGATGGAGCGAATCACCTCCAGTACGCTACCGATCTGGGTGCTTTCGCTGGCCAGGGTGCGAATCACTTGCACCGCCTGTTCAATGGTGGCGGACAACTGATCGATCTGCTGCAGGCTGCCGTCAATGTTGACCTGGCCCTGGTGCGCCTGCGCCTGGGCATCGCGCATTTCGCTGGCGGCGTGCTCGGCATTCTTGGCGACATCCTGTACGCCGTAGGTCACTTCATTGATGGCGGTTGCCACCAGCTCCATCTGTTGCGACTGCTGCTGGCTGCGGGACTGGGCTTGCGCGGCGTTATCGCCCAAGTCCGTGGAGGATTGTCCCAAGGCACTGGCCGATACCTGCAGTTGGCTGATCACTCCGCGCAATTTGGCGGTGAAGGCATTGAAATGCCTGGCCAGTTCGGTCACTTCGTCCTGGCCGTGGGTGTCGAGGCTGCGGGTCAGGTCGCTTTCGCCGCTGGCGATGTTGGCCATGGCGTCCACGGTTTCCTGCAGGGGCCGCACAATGCTGCGCGCGATCAGCATCACCAGCAGGGCCATCAGTAGCGCAATGCCCAGGCCCACCAGCGAGGCTTCCCGCACCTGGCTCCGGAACTCGAGTTGCATGTCGTCGATATAGACCCCCGAGCCAATCACCCAGCCCCAGGGTTCGAACAATTTGACGTAGGAGGTTTTCTGCACCGGTGTACTGGCGCCCGGCTTGGGCCAGCGATAGTCGACCATGCCGGCACCCTTGGCCTTGGCGATGGCAACCATCTCGTTGAACAGGGCAAAGCCGTCCGGGTCCTTGATCGCCGACAGGTTCTGGCCATCCAGCTTGGGATTGGTGGGGTGCATGACCATCACCGGGGTCAGGTCATTGATCCAGAAGTAGTCGCTCTGCTCATAGCGTAAGCCGCGGACCACGCTCAGGGCCTGCTGTTGCGCCGCGTCGCGGGTCAGGGTGCCGGCGGTTTCCAGTTGCCGGTAGTAATCCAGCACGCCGCTGGCCGCTTCAACCACATGGCGGGTCTTTTCTGCCTTGGCTTGATACAGGTCGTCATGAATCTGCTTGAGCATCAGCAAACCCAGGGTTAAGAGCATCAGTACAGCCACTACCAGGATGAGCCACAACCGCCGGCTGATCGACATACTGCGCAAGCTGTTCATAGTGCGTCACTCCAGGTTCTTATTCTTGTCATCAACCAGCGCCAGCATAAGGGCATGCTTTTGCCACTACGCCAATACGACTGAAGTCCCATGACGGCGCAGCACTGGCCGGGCATGTCTGATAGGATTTCGGCCGCGCACGGGAAAACCTGAATCCGTGCTGATTTTTCACAGGATTTTTACCGGTTCTGGTAGATCCTGTACGCCTTGCCATTCAGCTACGCTGAGCGCAGTGAACACCAAAAAAACTAGATAACGTGGCATGCCAGGGGCATCGCTTCATGGGGGATTGATGGATCTTTGGACGGCCATACAGGCGTTGATTCTTGGGGTTGTAGAAGGGCTGACCGAGTTCTTGCCGATTTCCAGTACCGGGCACCAGATTATCGTGGCGGACTTGCTCGATTTTGGCGGCGAGCGGGCGATGGCATTCAACATCATCATCCAGCTCGGGGCGATTCTCGCGGTGGTCTGGGAGTTTCGCCGCAAGATCCTCGACGTGGTCATCGGCTTGCCGACCCAGCGCAATGCGCAACGCTTTACCGCTAACCTGCTGATTGCCTTCCTGCCGGCGGTGGTATTGGGGGTGATTTTCGCCGACCTGATCCACCATTACCTGTTCAACCCGATCACCGTGGCCACGGCCCTGGTGGTGGGCGGGATCGTCATGCTGTGGGCCGAGCGTCGCCAGCACAGCGTGCGCGCCGAGACGGTCGATGACATCACCTGGAAAGATGCGCTGAAAATCGGCTTCACCCAGTGCCTGGCGATGATCCCGGGAACCTCGCGCTCCGGCTCGACAATTATCGGCGGCCTGCTGTTCGGCCTGTCGCGCAAGGCGGCCACCGAGTTCTCGTTCTTCCTGGCAATGCCGACCATGGTCGGTGCCGCGGTGTACTCGGGCTACAAGTACCGTGACCTGTTCCAGGCCTCGGACCTGCCGGTATTTGCCGTGGGTTTTGTCACCGCGTTCATTTTTGCGATGATCGCGGTAAAAGGCCTGCTCAAGTTCATCGCCAGCCACAGCTACGCGGCGTTTGCCTGGTACCGGATAGCTTTCGGCCTGTTGATCCTGGCGACCTGGCAGTTCGGCTGGATCGACTGGACGGCGGCCAAGGCGTGAACGCCCCTCGCAACGGTGTTGCCATCCAGCATCCGCGTCTCAAGGGCCTGATCTTCCTGGGCCTGTGTGCCTTGCCGCTGATCGGTTCCAGCCTGTTGTGGCTGCGCGGGGGCTCGCCGCTGGCGCTGGCGGCCTACGGCGTGGTCAGCGTCCTGGCATTCCTGCTGTACTGGAGTGACAAGCGCAAGGCCCGTACCGAGCGCTGGCGCACCCCGGAAAACGTCCTGCACGCAGTGGAGCTGGCCGGCGGTTGGCCGGGCGCGTTGCTGGCCCAGCAAGTGTTCCGCCACAAGACCCGCAAGGTCTCGTTCCAGGTCGTGTTCTGGATCATCGTGCTGCTGCATCAGGTGTTCTGGATCGACCAGTTATTCCTCGGTGCCGGCTTGTTCAGCCTGTTTTAAAGGAGCAAGCCGACCTGCACCCGCTTGGGTAACTTGCTCACCACCAGTTGGTGGGAACGTTGCAACAGGCCCTGCAGCTCAGCGGCCCCCAGCGGGTAGGGGGGCTGCATGATGATCCACTGGGCGCGCGCCAGATAAGGCGCCGGTCCTATCCCCGGGCGGTCGACGTGGCCGAGGAACAACTCCTTGTCCACCTTGAACGCCAATGAGTCGCCCCGCAGATTCTGCAGGGCGAACATCTTGTTTCCCACCACCGAAAACACCCGCACGCCCCCCCATTTGTAATCTTCCCGGGCCCCAGGCAGGGCCAGGCAGAAGTCGGCGACCTGTTGTTCGCTCATCACCTTGGCTTTCATAGCAGTCGATCTCCACAGCCTTTGAACGATTCAGTCAGATGGTCTATCCACGCCCGCACCGCCGGCAACACGCCGCGCCGATGGGGATAGACGGCCTGCAACCAGCCACCGGGCAGCGACCACTGGGGCAGCAGTTGCACCAGCGTGCCGTCGGCCAGTTCCTGTTCGCAATACAGCATCGGCAAAATGGTGAAACCCAACCCGGCCAGGGTGCAGGCCTTGCGCACGACAAAGTCATCGATGCCCAGGCGCGCCTCCAGGCTCAAGTCGCAACTGTGCCCCTGCGCGTCGAGCATGCGCAAATGCACCAGGCGATCGGCTTCCAGGGCCGCGAGTACCGGCACATTTTTCAGGTCGTCGGGGTGGTCGATCTGGCGCTCGCGCAGGAACGCCGGGGTCGCGACGAGCACTGTTTGCGCCTGGCGCAGGCGGCGGGTCACCAGGAAGGGGTCCTCGTCGCCCAAATCGCGGACCCGCAAGGCCACGTCTATGCCTTCGGTGACCAGGTCGACCCGGCGGTTGAGCAGTTGCATCTCCAGTTGTACCAGGGGGAAGCGTTCGAGAAACGTGCTGATCACGCTCGGCAGGAACTCATGGGCCAGGCCCACCGGGCACGACACCCGCAAGCGTCCCCGCGGTTCGCTGGTCATGCTGGCCACCGCTTCATCGGCCATCTCCGCTTCCAGCAGCATGGCCTGGCAGTGGCGCAAGTAACGTTCACCCACTGCGGTCAGCTTCAGTTGCCGAGTCGTCCGTTGCAGCAGGCGCGCACCCAGGCGTTCTTCCAGCTCGGCGATGCGTCGTGACAACCGCGACTTGGGAATCCCCAGCAACCGCCCGGCCGCAGCGAAACCGCCGGCTTCGACCACCTTGGCGAAATAGTAGAGGTCATTGAGATCTTGCATGGCGCGCTCGATTGTCCTATCAGTGGGACGAACTATCACATTGTTGCCGACTAATCGTCCATTGGATTCACCTGTAGGATTGTCTCAACTTGATCGCCCGGTGGCGATCCTCACTTGGAGATCCCACATGAAACTTCTGCATATCGATTCGAGCATCCTCGGTGACAACTCCGCTTCCCGTCAGTTGAGCCAGGGTGTGGTCCAGGCCTGGTTAGCCGCCGACCCGGCCACCCAGGTGACCTACCGCGACCTGGCCAGCGATGCCATTAGCCACTTTTCTGCCGCGACCCTGGTTGCCGCCGGCACCACCGCCGAACTGCGCAACGCCGCGCAGCAGCACGAAGCCGAACTGAGTGCTTCGACCCTGGCCGAATTCCTCGCCGCTGATGCGGTGGTGATTGCCGCGCCGATGTACAACTTCACCATCCCCACCCAACTCAAGGCCTGGTTCGACCGCATCGCCGTCGCCGGCCAGACGTTCCGCTACACCGAGGCCGGCCCTGAAGGCCTGTGCGGCAACAAGAAAGTGGTGCTGGTGTCGACCTCCGGCGGCCTGCATGCCGGTCAACCGACCGGTGTT
This sequence comes from Pseudomonas sp. IT-P176, assembly GCF_949767245.1. Classification (NCBI taxonomy): domain Bacteria; kingdom Pseudomonadati; phylum Pseudomonadota; class Gammaproteobacteria; order Pseudomonadales; family Pseudomonadaceae; genus Pseudomonas; species Pseudomonas sp. IT-P176. The sequence continues at coordinate 2,898 of NZ_CATKPN010000047.1, read as the reverse complement.
GGCCATGAAGAGTATTTGAAAGTCATGCTCGGTTTCATGGGCATCACCGACATCGAGTTTGTCCGTGCCCATGGCCTGGCCTACGGTGATGAGGTTCGCAACAAAGCCATGAGCGATGCCCAGGCGCACATCAGCGAGCAACTGTTCGCCGCTGCGTAAAGCTTGCGTCAACCACTGGACTGCGCGCTTTGATCGAGAGTAAAACGATCAAGGCGCGCAGTTTTTTGTGTCCGCTTGAAAAAAGCCGCTCGCGCAGAGTGAGAGTGGCTTGAGTTATGCAATGGGGTTCTGCAATAGGATTCTGCAATTTAGGTTTGCCAGCTTCGCGCTGAGCTCGATATTTCTACCAATCGGTTAACAAGGTGGGGCATGCCATGTCGCGTCTGTGGGCACTGTTACTGATCTGCCTGCTGGGCAGCCTGAATTCAGTGCACGCCGCACCCCGACTGACCCCACATTGGAGCGTCGGTTACCACTCCCTGAGCTTTCTCGACCCGCTGGACCTGCAACCAATGTCCGCCATCGCGTTTTATCCGTCGACTGGCATCGAACACCCCAGCATGCTGGAGGGCTATCAAATCCAGGCCACGCAAGATGCCCGGGTCGCCATCGGCCGTTTCCCGCTGCTGATGTTGTCGCACGGCAACACCGGTACGCCCCTGGCCCTGCACGACCTCGCCACGGCGCTGGCCCGCAAGGGTTTTGTGGTGGTGGCGGTGATTCACCCCGGCGACAACTCCAAGGACCACAGCCGCCTCGGCACCTTGAGCAACCTGTACGGGCGGCCGATCCAGATCTCCGAGGCCATCACCGCGACCCTGGCTGATCCGCTGCTGGCGCCATTCGTCAATCCCGAGCAGGTCGGGGTCATCGGTTATTCAGCCGGTGGTGAAACTGCATTGATTCTGTCCGGCGCCACTCCCGACCTCGATCGCTTGCGCCGCTACTGCCTGGAGCGCCCGGAGGATCGCGACGCCTGTAACACCCAGGGCGAACTGATCGTCGACCGTGACGACCTGCAACCGGTCGCCGATCCACGGGTCCACGCCTTGATGCTGATGGCGCCCCTGAGCCTGAAGTTCGGCCGGCAAACCCTGGCGGGAGTGCATGTGCCGGTGCTGCTCTACAGTGGCGATGGCGACAAGCTGGTGGCAGTGGACAAGAACGCGGCGGCCCTGGCGCGCAAGCTACCGACCGCGCCGGACTTCAAGCTGCTGGCCGGGGCCGGGCACTTTGTGTTCATGGCGCCGTGTAGCGCTGAACAACGGCTGTCCATGGCGGCCCTGTGCACCGATGCCGATGGTGTCGACCGCGAGGACATTCACCGCAACCTGATCACCGAAGCTGCCGCGTTTTTCTCACGCACCCTGGGCAAACCCAGCCGTGCCGGGCTGCAGACTGTCAGCGAGGAACATGGGTCCTGACGCAGTGACTAGCCCCGCAGGTGCCTGCGCTTGAGCAGCAAGGTCAGGCCCAAGCCGCTGATCGACAACAGCGCTGCGCCAAAGAAGATCCACGAGTACCCCAGGTTCAACGCCACGGCTCCCATCAAGGGACCAGCAATCGCCAGTGCCAGATCGAAGAACACCGCATAAGCGCTCAAGCCGGCGCCGCGACTGCTGCTCGGTACTTGCTTGATGGCTTCCACGCCGAGGGCTGGATACACCAGGGACAGGCCAAAGCCTGCGAGCCCGGCACCAATCAGGGCCACGGTCGTCGAGGGGGCCAGCCACAACAGCGCCAGCCCCAGGGTCTCGATGCTCATGCAGGCGATGGCCGAGCTGTACCCGCCGAAGCGGTTGATGCAGGAGATGAACAGCAGCCGCGCGAGAATGAAGCACAGGCCAAACACCGTCAGGCAGTAGGCCGCGCCGGTCCAGCCACGGCTGACATAAAACAGGGCGATGAAGGTGGTCAGGGTGCCATAGCCGATCGAGGCCAGGCTCAGGCAGGCGCCAAAGGGCGCGATCCGCCCGAACACCGACCAGAAGGGCAGGCGCTCGCCACGGATCACCGGTACCGAGGGTTTGTTGCGAATCAGCAGCAAGGCGGCCGCTGCCAGCACGGCCAGGGCAATCCCCAGGCTGGCGAAGCCCCAGGCGTCGATCATCACCACCCCCAGTGGCGCGCCGATGGCGATGGCGCCATAGGAGGCAATGCCGTTCCAGGAAATCGAGCGCGCCGTGTGTTCGGCGCCGACCTGGCCCATGCACCAACTGATGGTGCCGACGCCGATCAGGCCCTGGGCAACGCCCAACAACAACCGGCCGCAGATCAGGATGCCCAGGCTCAGCAGCGGCAGACTCTGCAGCAGGGTCGAGGCCAGGGTCAGCACGCCGCTGAGCAGGATCCCCAGCAGTCCATAGACAATTGCACGCTTGGTGCCGACGCTGTCACACATGCGCCCGGCCATGGGCCGGCTGAGCAGGGTGGCGAGGTACTGCGAGCCAATGGTCAACCCGGCCACCACCGCACTGAACCCCAGGTGTTCGTGGACATAACCCGGCAGCACTGCAATGGGCAGGCCGATGCAGATAAAGGCAATAAAGGTATAGAACACGATGGAGACGATCTGCAGGGTGATCGCCATGGAACTGACGGGGGGTGTTTGCTGCGCAGACATGGGAGCTCGTTCGCGGGCGGGCGGTACCCGGCATCATGGCGTGCGGTTGGGATAAAAGGAAGCAGGCTAACGATATATGTAGTAACCATGGGCCGGTGTCCTGGCAGTCGGCCTGAGTGATAAAAGCGGGCGAGGTGGCCTAATGCTGATCAGTTAAGCCCTTTTGTAGGAGCGGGTGCCCGCTTGCGGCTTGCTCGCGAAGAACTCAACGGCGCCGCGTTTATACTGAATACACGCGTTATCGTTGACGTTTTTCGCGAGCAAGCCGCAAACGG